>JASLRP010000365.1 GCA_030743915.1 SAR202 cluster bacterium
CTATTATCAGCTAGGACTCCAGGGCGTCTATCTGGAAGGCTCGCTGCTCAAGCCCAATATGGTCCTTTCTGGCAAGAGCGCCGCAAATCGCGCCGACGCTGAGGAAGTGGCCGAAAAAACGATCACCTGCTTCAATCGCACCGTGCCTCCGGCAGTGCCGGGCGTGGTTTTCCTATCTGGCGGCCAGAGCGACGAGGAGGCGACGGTCAATCTCGACGCCATCAACAGATTGGCGGCAAAGGTCGGCGCTCCCTGGGAGACCAGTTTCTCCTACGGTCGCGGACTCCAGGCAGCCCCTCTCAAAGCATGGGGCGGCGACTCGGCGAACATGGAGGTAGCCAAACAGGCTTACTATCAGCGCGCCCGACTCACGGGAGCGGCTCGCCGAGGCGAATACTCCAAGGAAATAGCAACCGCTGCCGCAGATTAGACACGCTGTCAGCCGTCAGCTTTCAGCAATCAGCCAGTAATCAGGATGCGCCCTCTCGATTGAGAGGGCGTGTCTATTTTCCGCGAATCGCATCTAATTCACTGAACCGAAACAAAGGCCGCATTTCCCTTTAGACCTGTGTAAACTGGTAGTACGATTGTTCATGCTCCAACCACGCCATGCTGAGCGGAGCGAAGTATCTGGTCGTGTATAGGACAAACGTTGCTCGTTGCGAACAGATTCTTCGACTGCGGTCTCAGAATGGCAAATTGCTGATTGCTGAAAGCTGATTGCTACTCGAAATGCCAACGAATCTACTGATCGCCACCCGAAACGCCGGAAAGCTAAGAGAACTGAACACACTGCTGGGCGACGTGCCCTTTGATCTGGTCTCCCTGAGCGATGTCGGCATTGATGACGAGGTCGAGGAGACTGGAGAGACCTTCGAGGAGAACGCCGCGTTGAAGGCCGAGACCTACGCTCGGCTCAGCGGACTCCCGACACTGGCAGATGACTCTGGTCTCGAAGTCGATGCCCTGGGTGGCGAGCCTGGGGTCCGGTCGGCCCGGTACGCAGGGGAGGACGCCTCGGACGCGGACCGCATTGCCTTTTTGCTCCGAAAACTGGAAAATGTTCCAAAGGAACGCTGGTCTGCCAGGTTCCGGTGCGTTATCGCGCTGGCGTGGCCCGGCGAGCCGACAGAGTTCCATCCCGGCGCCTGCGAGGGCATGATCGTGCCCGAGGGCCGCGGGTCCAACGGGTTCGGATATGACCCCATATTCCTGGTCCCACAAATGAACAAGACGCTGGCGGAGCTTGACTCCGACGAAAAGAACCGAATCAGCCACCGGAGCGTCGCGGCCCGAAGCGCCGCATCGGCCCTGGCGGGCCGAGCCTGACCTAAACCTGCTAACCTGATCTAAATCGAACGGACAGAGCAATAACGTGATCGTCGATAAATTCAATCGCTCTCTCAGAGACCTGCGAATATCAGTCACCGACCGGTGCAACTTCCGGTGCCCATACTGCATGCCCGCCGAGATATATGGCGAGCGGTACGAGTTCCTGCCCAAGGACTCGGTCCTCACCTTCGAGGAGATTACCCGCCTCACCCGAATCATGGTCAAACTGGGGGTTGTCAAGGTGCGGCTGACCGGCGGAGAGCCTCTGGTGCGCAGCGAGATCGAAAAACTGATCTCCATGATGTCGGAAATCGACGGCATCAATGACCTGACGCTGACCACCAACGCGTACTTGCTGAAGCAGATGGCCCAAAAGCTCAAGGATGCGGGACTCCAGCGCATCACGGTGAGTCTGGACTCGCTGGACCAAGATGTTTTCAAGACGATGAACGGTCGGGGCTTCGGCACTGAGAGAGTCCTGGAGGGCATTGAGACCGCCGAGCAGGTGGGCCTCAGTCCGATCAAGATAAACTCAGTGGTGCAGCGCGGCGTCAACGATCACACCATCGTGGAACTGGCCCGATTCGCAAAAGAGCGAGGCTACATCGCACGTTTCATCGAGTACATGGACGTCGGCAACCTCAACGGTTGGAAGCTGGACCAGGTTGTTTCGGCTGAGGAGATTGTCGAGCGCATCAGCGCCGAGCTTCCGCTGGAGGTTGTGCCGACAGAGAGCAATTACGCCGGAGAAGTGGCCCTGCGATACCGGTACGCCGACGGCCAGGGCGAGATCGGGGTCATAGCCTCGGTGTCCAAACCCTTCTGCGGCAACTGCACCCGCATGAGGCTGTCCGCCGAGGGGCAGATCGTCACCTGCCTGTTCGCCAGCGTCGGGACCGACCTGCGCACCCCCATGCGCGATGGAGCGTCCGACGAGGACCTGGAGGCCATGGTCCGACAGACCTGGGGCCTTCGAGTTGACCGCTACTCTGAGGACCGCTCTATGCTCACCGAGCAACCCCGCAAGAAGGTGGAGATGTACCACATCGGCGGGTAGTTCGAGGTATCAGGGTTTCAGGCGGTCAGGTATCAGGTGGTTCTTGATCAACGGAATAGTGACCCAGCGCCCCACTCTACGCTGGAGCCGAGGCGAAGCGCCCGGTTTCAAGCTAATCGGCAACTGTTTTGCATGCGACGAGAATCTTTTCTGCCGCTCAGAATAAGCGATTTATGATCGACACCCATGGCGATGAAAGCGCAGGATCGCCATGCTGAGCCGAGGCGAAGCATCTGGTCAGTTGTAGATCAACCGTTGTAGCGTTGACGGCCAGATTCTTCACATCCGTTCAGAATGGCGTGTTCGGACGGCTCAGTTTCATGCCAATGGCGGGGCCTGACACCTTATAACCTGATACCTGGAAGCCTATCTTCGCTGGAATAACAATGCCTCAACGCCCAACTACGCACCGATGCTCATTGCCCCTTGGCTCCATCGTCGGTCTGTCAATTCGACACGCTGGGCCTGAGTGAAGCAACTTGTCGCTCATAGAATAACTATCGTCGTCCTGAATGCCGACTCCCTGAACCCTGATTGCCTGACGCCTGAAAACCCGAAACCTTTTGTAAACCAACAGAGGCCCCGTCGAATCGACGGGGCCTCTTGTAATTCATCTATCAGGAAACGCGTGGCTTAGATGCTCTTCCTGGAGCGGCGTCCCCTTGCCATGAAGATTCCACCAGTTCCCAGCAGGACCACGGCGGCCAGCAAGGCCAGTTGGGCTGCTATGGGCACCGAGTCGTCACCAACACCAGGAAGTCCTGGAGCAGTCGGCTGCGGGCCTCCTATCGGTGTAGGTTCGGGCGTGGGTGTCGGCGGGGTCTGTGGCACTGGCGGTCCTGGCTCCAGCGTGAAGGTGGCCATAAGTTGAGATTCAACATATGCCTGGTCCGCTCCGCCTTCTCCGGCGGCACCGCTTACAGTGCCGTCGCCGTTGCCGTCGAACCCGTTTCTGGCGGCCATCAGTGTGCTGATGACTGTTCCACCGCCAGGGCCTACGAAAATCTTAGCTAACGCAAAGCTTGACTCACCAATCACTTTGTTGAGAGCGATATCTCGGGCTTCGCTTGCCCAAGCCTCGACGTTGGCGCCGCTGGCCTCGACCAGCAATGCGTGCGCGCCGATGACCTCATCATCAGGAACGGCGGTGGCGGCAAATGGGCCGTGCTTGGCGTCCTGAGCGTGGGCTATGATGCCAATGCCGTCGCCCGGATTGGTTGCGGCCGCATCGAAGTTTGCGCCATCCTCACCCTCAATGGTGTTGATGACGTGTTGCATGTGAGACTTCACATCTTCGATGGTCTCGGAACTCGCGGCCAACTCGGCGTGTTGGATTGCGATATCCAACTGAGCCTTGAGGTCGGTCATGATTCCGGTTCCGGAATCTACGGGCCAATCCGACGCCAAATGCCGGATGTGGGCCATTCCTTCCAACGGAACCGAGTGACCAAACGCCACTGTGTCCGAAGGCATGGAATCGGTGTCTGGGACCGGCTCCACGGTTATGACAAAGGTACTGAACCCAGCGATAAGGTTATCGCCGGTGTACCCTTCAGAGGCGCTGCCAAAGGTATGCGAGATGGACCCGTCGATGGCAACGGTCATAATACCGGTGCTCATCTTCGTTTCTCCATCGTCGGACACCAGCCAACCCTCATAGGCAGTGCCTTCTGCGGGCGGGGTGACGCCAGTCATGGCTATCATGATGCTATCACTAAGGGATTGATCGTCTGATATGACCGCTGTTCCTGTTCCTTCAATTACTGGGCCTGCTGAAATCAGCACGGGCTGCGGCGGTGTTTGAGCCTCCACAGCGACAGGCACCAGTGTTAGGACCAAGAGGGCCAAGAGAAGAATGTATTTAGACCTGGACATACTAAATGTCTCCCCTCCTTTAGGTTGACAAAGATTGGGCGCTAAAAAAGGCGAGGGAATTTGAAGGTTTCCACGCCGTACATACCCTAACACAAGGCCTTGGTTCCGCATAGGCCCTGTGAGACGATGTTTCCGGCAAATTTGACTAAAGGTCGCCCTTCAGAACGTTCACCCCTGTCGGGTCTAAGCTGCCCCCGGCAGGTTCAATCGTAATGCCCGCTGCCTCGAACTCCCAAAAAGGAGCCACGGGTATGATAACAGTCTCGCCGTATCCCGTCGAGTCCACTGTGAACCACCCGGCATTATACTTGGCGCGGTCCTTGATCAACCAGACCTGGTAAACCTTGTCAGCAGGCAGGGGAGGGAGATCAACCACGAGTAGGAAAGCCTTGGTCCCTGATCGGGATACTGTCATCCTGCCACGCGCCGATGTCCAGGCGCCAGTGCCACTGAGCAGGCTGACTGACGCTCCAGGTTCATTGAACATATCCAACATGTCCAATGCCATTTTTTGCTGATTCTTGACGGATTCCTTGACCTCGGCCTCTCGAAGTTCGGCGGCCACCAACTGGTCGGCCAGATCATTATTGGTCTGGGATACGGAGTTGAGACGGTCGTTGAACCAGACGCCGGCTAACACCACCCCCACAATGAGGACCAATGCCACTGCCTTGCCCACGTGGGGCATGAATGCCTGGCTGAAACCGCGCGAATACGCTTCGGCCCGCATTATGAGTCGCGACGCGACCCGCGCCAGCCGCCCGTGGCTCTCCACGCGCTTGAACAGTCTTCGCTTGACCTGAGAGGGGACCTCTAGTTGAGGCAATTCAAAGGCAAAACTCGCTACCGTCTCGCCGTCACCGTGCAGCGCGACACTGCAAGCGCCGCAAGACTCCAGATGCGAGTCCATCAACCGCCTCTCCCTCTCGTCTATGGCTCCAAGGAGATAAGGAACGAACAGTTCCTCAGCCTCTCTACAGTCCATACTCCGCTGACTCCTGCCTCGTTGGGCCGATTACACCCCTGAGCTTCTTGATCGCCAATCTCATTCTAGTCTTAACAGTTCCCAAAGGCTGGTCCAGCTTCCGAGCGATCTCGGAATGGGTGAACCCTCCAAAATACGCCAATATGACGACCTCGCGCTGTTCCGGGCGCAACACTGTGAGAGCTTCCTTCAGGCGGCTGGACTCAAATTGGGCCGTGGCATACTCCGTCGGGTCATCGGAGCGGGCCTCTGTGGGCCTCTGGCTCATATCGACACCGTGCTGGACCCGCGTCTGATCTCTGCGCCGCTTGCGCAGTTCGTCTATCGTCCTGTGATGGGCGATGCTGAACAACCACGCTGTGACGCTGCCACGGTTGGATTTGTAACTGCTCCCTCGGCGCCATACGTTGAAGAAGGTGTCCTGAGTCAC
The DNA here is from genome assembly GCA_030743915.1 of SAR202 cluster bacterium. Classification (GTDB taxonomy): domain Bacteria; phylum Chloroflexota; class Dehalococcoidia; order Lucifugimonadales; family UBA1123; genus UBA1123. The sequence continues at coordinate 5,680 of JASLRP010000365.1, forward strand.
CTCCTCTGAGGCGCCCGGGTCTCTGAGCAGGTGCATGGCCAGCGAGTACACCGGGCCTGAATATCGCGTGTACAACGCTTCGAGGGCGCCACGATCCTTCCCTGCTATGGACTCCAGCAGTTGCCCGTCTTCCAATTCTTCATAATTCATTGGACACACCAAAAAACGCTCGCCCGTGTCAGCGCAGGGCTTTCGAGTATTATACGTCGGTTGCCGCCAATGCAGATTTTAACCATTTAATCACCTTTCGAAGCAATTACGCCACAATTTGGAAGCCTATCCTGAGATGTGCAGTCAGTCGCCGCTTTGATGACACGTATGTCCCGTGAGATTCATCAGGCGTAGGAGCGTCGCCTGACCCGTCATCGATCCCTCTCTTCGAGCCACCGGACGATGTTATAATCTGTCGGGCCAATCGAGTTGAAAAGGTCCGCTCGAAACGTATAACGATCTGAGCGTCAGAAAGTTAGCGTCCTAATTGCTCCAAAAAGCTCCAAAAAGCGGTTCCGGGCACCAGCAAGTGAGTTTCGAGCCCGGAACTTTTGACGATATGTACGGTTAGGACAAATCGACGCAGGGAGATGAATTGCCTGAGATAGACTTCCCGGACATTCTTGAGCGCGAAGCAGGCAACTTGGGTATCAATTTGAGCCTTGCACAGCTGGAGCAATTCCAGAGATACTACTACGAATTAAATGAATGGAACTCCCGGGTCAACCTGACATCTGTGACCGAATGGAAGGATGTTCAGACCAGACACTATCTGGACTCGCTGACGGCGGCGCTGGTGATACCGGAGGAAATCCTCGGTTCTGGGAGATTCGTAGATATCGGCAGCGGAGGAGGGTTCCCCGGAGCGCCTCTACTGATAGCCTTTCCAGGCATGAAAGGGACTTTGATAGAAGCCACTGGGAAGAAGACGGTGTTTTTGCAGAGCCTCAAGGACTCGCTGGAACTGGAAGGACTGGAGATTCTGAATGGCCGGGCTGAAACTCTCGCCCACGATCCGGCCCTGCGAGAACGCTTCGACGTTGTGTTGGCCCGGTCCATCTCTGGCATGGCGGCCCTGGCCGAGATGACCCTGCCTTTCTGTCGCATAGGCGGGTTGTTGGTGGCTCACAAGGGCCAGGATATCGAAGAGGAGATGGCAACGGCGGCCAACGCAATCTCTGTCATTGGCGGAGAGGTGAAAGAGGTCCGGTCTGTCTCGCTTGAAGGTCTCAGCCCGCGCAGTCTGGTGGTGGTGGAGAAAATCTCAATGACACCGGAACGTTACCCAAGAAGGCCCGGCATGCCTTCCAAAAACCCCCTTTGAAATTGCGTCGAACGACACCGCCTGAGCATCGCGCTGAGGATGCCTTGTCAGGCCCGGGCCATCGCATGACGTCCAATAATAAGAAATCTCAATCTGTTTCCCTCCGCCAGCGAATTCTTTCGCTCCCAACGCTTCTGTCTTTTGGAGTGGCGGCGGCGTTCATAGTTGTGCTGGCAACCCAGTTCGACCTGGACTGGTCCGCTACCTGGGGCAACATCCGGTCGATGAACCCGTGGCTGTATCTTCTGGCCCTGCTCCTCTATTACATGAGTTTCGTGTTCAGGGGGATGAGGTGGCGACTGCTGGCCCTCAACGCTTTGGATACTGACGAGGACAGGGCAAAGGTCCCATCCGCCCTTCAATGCTCTCAGGTCATCGTCATAGGATGGTTCGTCAACGCGGTGGTATGGCTTCGATTGGGTGACGCCTACCGCGCCCTGGCCTTCTCCGAGGACGCCAAAAATACATTCTCCTGGAGCCTGGGAACAGTCCTTGCCGAGCGGGTGTTGGACATGGCAACCGTTGCCGTGGTCATATTCTTCAGTGTCCTGGTCCTGACGGCGACATCTGATCTTGCGGTGTCCCAGTACATAATCGTGATGGCCTTCGTGATGGCCTTCGGCGTCATCGCCATAATCCTATCTATGCGTCTCTACGGCTCCAAAGTCGCCCAGTTCTTGCCTGGTCGGCTCGAAGGAGCCTACACAAGGTTTCAGCAGGGAACATTGGGCGGCTTCAAGTCGCAGATGCCGTATATGCTCATCCTGGGGCTTGCGGGTTGGCTGTTGGAGATGGCCCGGTTGTATTTCGTGGTGCAGGCGTTGGGGCTGGATATCGGTCTGGCGTTGATTCCCGTTGTGGCCCTGGGCCACGCCATTTTGAGCACGGTCCCCACACCCGGAGGGGTCGGCGCCGTAGAACCCGGGATGACTGGGCTGCTGCTGCTGAGCCTCGACCGTTCCAACGCTGTGTCCGTGGCCATCATGGACCGCTCCATAACCTACGTCAGCGTCATCATCATCGGCGGATTGATATTCTTGCTACGCCACGCCATGCGGATCAGGTCGAGCCGAAAAGAGACGACAGTAGCAAGCTGACCCCCCACGTTAACGCCGTCCTTGTCTGGTCTCCCCACCGACATCGTGAAGGTCCTGCTCCGATGTCGCAATCATAACATTGCTAAATATTGTAAAAAGCTCTTAAATTCCAGATCACAAGCTGCGGCGACCCCTATTGCGATCGGTTTACTATTGAAACGCATAACATGCCTGTAACATATTTCATGCTTTTTTCCACTTGACTTGGTATAAGAAAAATCGTAAACTCCGCGACATAGCTTTGCCAAAGGGGGATTTGTCATGCTCAAAGAAGCGCGTCACGTTATTAACCGGCCCGGTCGGCTCCACCAGGACCCTGATTACGATATCTCTGTTCCGGAAGCCCTGCTGACAGAGCCGG
>JASLRP010000366.1 GCA_030743915.1 SAR202 cluster bacterium
GCAACGGCAGACTACGCTGGAATGCTCGCGACCATCATGAGCGCTTTGGCGCTCCAGGATGCCCTGGAACGCGGGCACGGGATCAGCACTCGGACCCAGAGCGCTATCAATGTTTCGCAGATTTGCGAACCTTACATTCGCCGTCGAGCCATCAGGCATCTGGAAAAAGGCCGTGTTGTGCTCTTCGCCGCCGGGACCGGCAACCCATATGTCACCACCGACACAGGGGCCGCCCTCCGGGCGGTCGAAATTGGCGCCAACGTATTGCTGATGGCGAAAAACAACGTTGATGGCATATACGACGATGACCCCCAGTCGAATCCGAATGCCAAAAAACTCAACCGCGTGACCTATCTGGAGGCCATCGAAAAACGGCTTGGCATCATGGACAGCACCGCCCTGACCATGTGTATGGACAATGACGTCAAGATAGTCGTGTTCGATCTGTTCGAGTCTGGCAATCTTCTTCGGGCGGTCAACGGCGAGGACCTCGGCTCTGTAGTCAGCCATGAAGCGGCAGATTAGGTTCTCTCGCCCACTTCGGCGCTCGTTTTGAAATTGCCTGTTCCACCCCTCGAAATTCATGGCCCTCTGGATTACAATATGTTTTCCGGTAGTTCCATCAAATTCAGGGAGCTTGAATCATGCCAACCATAGGTGAAGTGATAACAGAGACCGACGATAGGATGGGCAAGTCCGTTGACGCCTTGAATCGCGAATTGGCAACTATCCGCACGGGCCGGGCTTCTCCCGCCCTGGTGGAGTCATTGATGGTTGACTATTATGGCGTCCCGACACCGCTCAACCAACTGGCCACCATATCCATCCCTGAAGCCCGTTCCCTCATGATCCAGCCTTGGGACAAGGGATCGCTCAAAGAGGTGGAGAGGTCCATCATGACGTCCGACCTGGGCCTCATGCCCAACAACGACGGCAACGCTATCAGGATCAACATACCCATGCTCACCGAAGAACGTCGCCGCGATCTGGTCCGTCTGGTGGGACGGAAGGTTGAAGAGGGCAACGTATCGGTCCGAAACATCCGGCGGGACAGCCTCGAAACCTTCAGGGCCATGGAGAAAGAAAAGGACATTTCCCAGGACGAGTCTCGGCGGGCGCAAACCGAGCTTCAGCAACTGACCGACCTCTACATCGAGCAGATGGGCGAGTTGAAACAAGAAAAAGAGACCGAGGTCATGGAGGTGTGATTCACCGAAACTCTTCATCGGTAGAATCAACAGACGCCAACGTCATCGTCGGCGAATCAGGCCTTGAAATCTCGACACCGCGCCATGTCGCGATAATCATGGACGGCAACGGCAGGTGGGCGACTCGCCAGGGAAAAACCCGCACTGAAGGGCATCGAGCCGGCACTGAGAACGTGAGGCGCGTTATCGAAGCCTTTGTTCGTTCAGGCGTCGAGTGCCTCACACTGTTCGCGTTCTCCACAGAAAATTGGGGCCGGCCCACTGATGAGGTTTCGGCTCTTATCGAAATCTTGCAGGACGCCATCGCCAAGGAGGTTGACAATCTCCACGCTCAAGGCGTTCGGATTCAGCATCTGGGTAGCCTCGACCGCCTCAACACGCCACTCCGACATGCTATAGAGAGCAGTATAAAACTGACTCGTGAAAACACGAGGCTCACGCTATGTGTCGCATTCAATTACGGTGGGCGGGCGGAGATTATGGATGCCGTGAAACGCATCGTGGCCGACAATGTGAGCGTCGACGATATCGACGAAAAGCTGTTCTCTGAATATCTCTACACCAGCAGCGTTCCCGATCCTGACCTGATTATTCGGACTGGCGGAGAGATGCGTCTCAGCAACTTTCTCATCTGGCAGGCAGCGTACGCCGAATACTACGCCACCGACGTGTGTTGGCCGGACTTTGACTCAGGCGAGATCGAAAAAGCGCTGGAGGCTTTCCGTCAAAGGAACCGTCGGTTTGGCCGAGTTGACGATTGAACCCGGAGTCGCCAAGCTGCCCGCGCTGATAGACCTACTGAATACGTAAAGATGTAACCAAATTGGCCCAGCGATTAGCAACCGCCGCTGTCGGCATACCCATCCTGCTATTCTTCATATGGATCGGCGGTATTCCGTTTATCGGTCTGGTGGCCGCGATCACAGCCTTCGCCGCATTTGAGTTGGCTCGAATGGCATCGGGGTGGGGCGACCGGGCCAGTGTCGTCGTTTCAATTGCCGCGGCGACCGCGCTCATTGTCTCCGGTGTGTTCTACGAGCCAGCCAGCAGTCTCGGCCGAATCCTCGGTTTCGTTACGACGGCATATGCGTTGGTCTCAGCCGCGTACCTTCTGTTCGCAGTTCCGGCGGACCTGTTCCGCAACAGAATCATCTCGACTCTTGCCGTAGTCGGATACGTCGGCGCCACAATGACCCACGGCCCCATGATCCGAGGCCTTGAGGACGGCATGGCTTGGATCATCGTCTTGTTGATCGTCACATTCTCCACAGACACCGGAGCGCTCATTTTCGGAAACTTGTTCGGACGCCGAAAACTCGCCCCGTCCATCAGCCCTGGAAAGACATGGGAAGGCGCGATTGGCGGACTCGTCATAGGCATCGTAGCGTGTGTGGTTGCAACTTCACTGTTCTCGTTAGACGTATCGATTGCGAGCGCCGTTGCGCTGGGAACAGCCCTCGGAGTTACTGGCCAACTGGGCGACCTCGCTGAATCCCGATTGAAACGGCAGGCCGACACCAAGGATTCAAGTTCGCTCGTTCCGGGGCACGGTGGGGTGCTGGACCGGCTGGATTCCGTTGTATGGACGCTAGTCGTCGTGTATCATTTCGTATCATGAGCCGAATAACAAAGGGACTGGCGGTGCTGGGTTCTACGGGCTCCGTTGGAACTCAAACGCTGGACATCGTTCGCGCATTCCCCAATGACTTTAATGTCATCGGTTTGGCTTGCAACCGCAACCTTGATCTGCTCCAGAGCCAGATTGAGGAGTTCGCGCCTCGATACATTAACTGCAACGGCACCGAAGCTGAAATGGCGTCACTGGAATCCAATGGATGCCAAGATTGCGATCTGGACACCATGGTCCGGGACCCTGACGTCGATATGGTGGTCACCGCCACGGTTGGCGATGTCGCCCTCGGGCCCACTCTGGCGGCCATCGACGCCGGAAAAGACATCGCTCTCGCCAACAAAGAAACAGTGGTCATGGCCGGGGAACTGGTATCGACTCGCGCCAAGAATGCCGGTGTCCCGCTTCTCCCGCTCGACAGCGAACCCAACGCCATTTGGCAATGTATCCGAGGTGAGGAGACAGGCATCTCACGGATGATAATCACGGCTTCCGGAGGCGCATTTAGGAAAACTCCCATTGGAGCATTGGCTGACGCAACACCTCAGCAGGCTCTCAAGCATCCCACCTGGGCGATGGCCCAAAAGATCACAATAGATTCGGCAACCATGATGAACAAAGCCTTTGAGGTCATAGAGGCCCGCTGGCTGTTCGACGTGCCGTGGGACGACATCGAAATCGTCATTCATCCCGAGAGCATCATACATTCGATGGTGGAGTTCGTTGACGGATCGGTGAAAGCGCAGATCAGCCCTCCCGACATGCACCTGCCAATCCAGTATGCGATGTTCTACCCGGAAAGGCTTCACAATCCCAACATCAAGCGCTTCGACCCCGTGGCGACAGGCGCTCTGACCTTCGAGCCGTGGGAGGCGGAGAGGTATCCGTGCTTCGATATGGCCATCGGATACGCCAAACGCGGAGGGTCCTGGCCTGCCGCTCTGAGTGGCGCCAACGACGCGGCGGTGGAGCTATTTTTGAAAGGCAAGATTGGATTTCTGGAAATTGGTATAGTTATAAAAGAAGCATTGGAGGCTCATACCTCCAACCAAACTCCTGATCTCGACGAAATAATCGCCGCCGGCAAGGATGCCAACGCGAGGGTGGTGAAAATAGTGGAGGGATAATTTGTTCGGCCTGCCACTCTGGTTGCTAATATTCCCGGTTCTCGGACTCCTGATTTTCGTCCACGAACTGGGACATTTTTTGACGGCGAAGTATTTTGGCATCAAAGTCACCGAATTCGGGTTCGGCTTCCCGCCGAGGATTTTTGGAATCCAGCGCGGCGAAACAACCTATACTCTGAACTGGATTCCACTGGGCGGTTTCGTTCGCATGGTTGGCGAAGAAGACCCCACTGACCCGCGCAGTTTTGCGCGTCAGGCTGTGTGGAAGCGGGCCATCGTGCTCGTGGCCGGTTCCCTTATGAACATATTGACCCCCCTGGTCATCTTCACGGTCCTGTTCGTTTTGCCTCAGGACACTGCTGTCGGGAGCGTGGTCATCAGCGGAGTCGCTCCCGGCTCCCCGGCCCAGGAGGCTGGAATCCGCGCAGGAGACACAGTTGTCTCCTTCGACGGAGAGCGCGTCAAAAACCATTACGGACTGATCGAAATGGTGATGGCGAAGTTGGACAGCCCAACGGAAATCACCGTGCGGCGTGGATCAATCGTGACTGGATTGGGGCAAAACCTGGAATCGTCGGTCGTCGAAACTGTCACAGTTACACCCAGGCTGAACCCGCCTGAATTCCTGGTGGTTGAAGAGGTGACTGACCCAGAAAAGCAAGTTTCACTGAGAGACGCCCGGAGATATGACGGGCAATTGGCTATAGGAGACACTCTGACGCAGGGGTCAGTCGGCGTAATAATCGGCACATCTAACGTCAGAATGGTCAAGGAGAGTCACCCCATCTGGGATGCCGTGCCGATGGCCTTCGACAGAATGTGGAACGTTCTCATCATTACCAAGAACGGATTTGAGCGTTGGATGTCCGGAGGCCCGGACCCTGGACTCACCGGCCCAATCGGGATCGCTCGCGTCACAGGGCAGGTTGCCGAGGCTGGAGTTGCGCCGATATTCGAGTTGATCGCCCTGATTAGCATCTCCCTGGGAATCATGAATATCCTGCCGATACCAGCGCTGGATGGGGGCCGCCTGTTGTTTGTGATGATCGAATGGGCGAGACGCGGAAAGCGAATCTCCCCTCAGCGAGAAGGCATCGTCCACCTCGCCGGTTTCGCGGTGTTGATCGGGTTCATTGTGATAATAAGCTACTTCGACATCGTCCGGATAATCAGCGGAGAAGGACTCATCCCGTAACCGATAACCTTGAAGGGCGGGTGGAAATTCCTGTATCCTCGCGTGTATCAACATTTCCCATTACAGGAGTTTTCCCTAGATGCGAACGCGACGCGTGACCAAGCCTCTGTACGTTGGCGACGTCAAGGTTGGCGGAGATGCGCCGATCACGGTCCAGTCCATGACCAAAACCGACACTCGCGACGTGGACGCCACCGTGCGCCAGATCAAGGAGATGGAGGAAGCCGGTTGTGAGATAGTGCGGAGCGCCGTCCCGGACATGGAAGCCGCCAAAGCCCTCAGAGAAATCAAGCGCCAGATTCGCATTCCGCTGATTGCCGATATCCACTTCCACTATCAACTGGCCCTGGAAGCTCTGGAGAGCGGGGTCGATTGTCTCCGGCTGAACCCAGGAAATATCCGGGACCGAGAGAAGGTGGAGCTTGTCGTCGAACAGGCCAAAACCCGACAGGTGCCGATACGCATTGGGGTCAATTTTGGCAGTCTCCCGCCCGTTCACGGCATCGGCAAAACCAGGGGCATCTCCCGTCATACCGACGGCGTGAATTTGCTCCCTAAAGCAGGCGAGTCAGAGGGAGAGGAATACTCTGTCGTGGACCACATGGTGGCCACGGGTCTCTGGGAGATCGGTATTCTGGAGAATCTGGATTTCGACCTCATCAAGATATCCCTGAAAGCGTTCGATATCGACACGACAATCGAATCGTATCGAAGAATGGCGAAGCTGGTCCCCTACCCGCTGCATCTCGGCATCACCGAGTCCGGCACCGCAAAATCCGGCAGCATCCGCAGCGCCATCGGCCTTGGGACGTTGCTGTATGACGGCATCGGCGACACCATCCGGGTCTCCCTCAGCGACGACCCCCGTGAAGAAGTGTACACCGGTTTCGAAATCCTGAAGTCGCTTGAACTTCGGAAGGCCGGTCCTGTGCTTGTCGCCTGTCCCAGTTGCGGGCGCGCGGATGTCGATGTTGTCAAACTGGCGAACAACGTCGATGAGCTTCTAAAAGCAACCAAGAGTCCCATCAAAGTCGCAGTCATGGGATGCGAGGTGAACGGTCCCGGCGAGGCCAAAGACGCCGATGTCGGCATCGCCGCAGGAGCGGGCCGCGCCATCATATTCCGAAAAGGCCAGAAGGCGCGCATCGTGCCCGAGGCCGAGATGCTTTCCGCTCTCATGGAGGAAGTCGCCAACGCTGAAACAGACCTCGAAGCAGTGGCAGCATCTCCATAGCCAGCAAACGCCACTATCCACAACCAACTCAATATATCTTCCGCCCCTAAGCCACACCACGGATAACAAGAAAAAATGCGAGTATCTCAACTATTTGGAAAAACCCTTCGAGACGACCCTGCCGAAGCGGAACTGACCAGCCACAAACTTATGCTGAAGGCGGGCATGATCTACCAGGCCTCCGCCGGCATATATGGCTATATGCCACTGGCTTGGCGGTCTCTGAGGAAAATCGAGCAGATCATCCGAGAGGAGATGGACGCCGCAGGTGGTCAGGAAGTTCGCCTCCCTGTGCTCCATCCCCGCGAAATCTGGCAGAAGTCGGGACGCGACGAGCTGATGGGGCCGGAACTATTCAAGACCATCGACCGAAGGGACCGGGAAATGGTCCTTGCTCCAACTCACGAAGAACTGCTGACCAATATGGTTAAGGCCAACGTCAACAGCTACCGCGACCTGCCCATGACCATATACCAGATTCAGACCAAGTTCCGCGACGAACCCCGCCCCAGGGGTGGATTGATTCGCGTCCGAGAATTCGACATGAAGGACGCCTACAGCTTCGATGCAGACGACGTAGCATTCGACGCGAGCTACCAGGCGATGGTCCAGGCGTACAAGAACATCTACGCCCGT
>JASLRP010000367.1 GCA_030743915.1 SAR202 cluster bacterium
CGGCGACTCCGTTGCTGTGCTGGCAGGGCAGTCCGTTCGACGACCGCTGCGGTCGTCCCTGAACCAGCGCCTGCCGCTACTGAAGCAGAACCCGGACTCGGACGGCCAGAGACGTCAGGCGCCACTTCTTGATGGGGCACCCTGACGCGGTCGCGGCGTTTTCGTCTGCTTAGCTGTGCCTGCCGAGAGGCGACTCGTTTTTTCTTGCTGGGCATATTGATCTCCCGTTGGTTGCTGGCGCCACAGGGCGCCAGCCATCAGAATGTCATGAATCTATTCTCTCACAAATGGACAGGTTCATGCTCTGGGATGCGCCTTATCATACTCCATTCTGACATGTTCGGTCGTCAGATGCGTGTACACCTGGGTGGTTGTGATGCTTGCGTGGCCCAGAAGTTCCTGGACATGCCTCAACTGAGCGCCGCCTCTCAATAGGTGCGTTGCGAAGCTGTGGCGCAGTGTGTGTGGGGTTATTTTCTTGGTCAGCCCAACCTGATTGACGTAGTTCTTCAAAATCAGCCAGAATCCCTGCCTGGTGAGCCTGACACCTCTGCGATTGAGGAAGGCGGCGCGCTGGGAGTTTTTGCCCTCGTGGTCGGGCCTTCCGTGTTGGAGATAATCGCTGACAATTTCGATGGCGCGAGGGTGGATTGGGATCATCCGCTCTTTGCCGCCTTTTCCCAGGCACCGAACTGCGCCGCTCTGAAGGTCGATGTCGTCGATATCCAGTGACACCATTTCGGTGACTCGCATCCCCGTCGCGTACAGCAGTTCCAGCATGGCTCGGTCCCGCAATGATTCAGGAGTGCGCTGAGAATCGGGAGCGGTGATCAGACGTTCGACCTCATCGACGGTCAGGGCGTCCGGCAGGCTCCTGCCAACGCGGGGAGCGCTGAGATTTTCCGTTGGGTCCCGCTGGACATCGCCTTCCTGGACGAGGAATCCGAACATCGACTTGGCAGAAGCCACCTTGCGCGCGCGGGTCGTGTCTGAGTAACCCAGATCGTGGAGGCGCAACACGTAAGCAGCGATGTCATCATCGCCCACTTCGGACCAGTTCACGCCATCCTCTGATTCACCGGATCGTGACTCCAGGAACTCGGTCAATTGATGTAAATCGTTCCGATACGCCGCCAGTGTGTTGGGCGACACGCCGCGCTCAACGGTCATGTAATTAAGGAAGCTATCAACGTTCTCTTTCAATGGCATTGACCTCGTTCGCTCGTCTCGTGACGGCAACTGATTTTAGCATAGGGCAGACGCTGGACTTCAGTGTCTTGACACCGCGAACTCACGCCCTTAGATTTAGCTCCACAATCCGGTACAATCAACAGCAAACCTGCGCCGAACCTTTTGGAGCTAGCGGCCTATGATCGACATTGTCATCGGACCTAACCTCGTTTCCCTGGGCACATTCATACTCAGTTGGCATGGATTCTTCAGTTTTGTTGCTGTTGCATCGGCTGTATTCCTGGTGGGGCGTTGGGCGCCGATGAAGGGCATCGATCCCGATGACGTGTACTCCATCGCCATATGGGGGATCATCGGCGGTATAATCGGCGCGCGGTTCGTGCATGTAATTGACAACTGGGGTTTCTATTCGGGCAACCCAGGACAGATAATCGCAATTTGGAGCGGCGGGATAGGCCTGTGGGGCGGCTTGTTGGGTGGGTTCATTGGCGGCGCGATCTACGCCCGG
>JASLRP010000368.1 GCA_030743915.1 SAR202 cluster bacterium
TGAGCGCCATGCCGACTCCGGGGCATACTCCGGGGCACACCAGTTTCTGGGTGTCGTCGGCCAGCGAGAATGCTGTGATTTTGGGAGACGCCGCTCACGTGCCGATGCAGGCTCATCACACGGACTGGAGTCCTAGAGCCGATGTTGATCAGAAGACATCGCCGGTGAGCCGTCGAGCGATTCTTGATCGGGCCGAGAGCGATAGCGCGGTTGTCGCGTCCGGCCATTTTCCGAAGCCAGGATTTGGCAGGCTGTCGCGCCAGGATGGAATCAGGCGATGGACGGCGCTGTGATTCTGGGATAACCGCGATTACGGGAGCCCGACATTGCGCCGACGGGACATGGATTCAAGTGAGGAGAATGCTGGCATGGTCCGACGCGAAATCGAAGGCGACTTCATCATGGGATGGCCCGACCGAAAACGCCCCGAACTCAACGAAGCGAGAGACGGGCAAGGACGCGTGATAAGGGCCGCCGCCCCAGTAATGGAATTGCAGGGTCTCATCACCCCGACCGATCTCTCATTCGTCACCGCGCAGTTGGACATGCCCGAGCCGATGCACCCCGACGACTGGGTCCTTTCGATCGGCGGGCAGGTGGAACGTCCGATCAAGTTGACGCTGGAAGAGTTGCAGAAATTTCCAGGCCGAACGGTTCGCGCGGTGACGGAATGCGCGGGCAATGACACGGACTTTTTCGACTACTTGAGGGGCGACGCGCCAAAACCTTCGAGATTTTTGACGCCGGACAGAGAGGCGATGGCCAGGCTCAAGGACAAAGCTGCCGATGGAACTCTCCAAGATGCCGATCTTTATATTCCCAGCTCTATGATGGGCATTCTCAGCGCTGGCGAGTTCACCGGAGTCCCGCTGGCTGCTGTGCTCGAGAAAGCGGGAATAAAGCCAAACGCTGTCAGCGTCCGCGCGGAGGGGTTCGATACGGGCACGCCTGATCCGATGATCCAGTACAGGTCCGCGGGTACGACCAACTTGGATTTTGTTGACCCCGGCGTCATCAGCTACGACAAAGCCCTCCCCTTGGAGAAGGCCCTTGATCCCGATACGATCTTGGCCTGGGCGCATAACGGAGAGTATCTGCGGCACGTGCATGGCGCGCCTGTTCGTTTGATCGTGCCCGGTTGGTCGGGCAACTGGTGGGTCCGATGGTTGCAAACGATTGAGGTCATGGACCACATGCCCGACCTTTATCACCAGACCCACTACTTCATTTACGGAGACTCGCCGGACGATCCAAATTTGACGATGCTGACCGCGTTGGGCGTGAAGTCGATCATCACTGACCCAAGGGATGAAGACTCGCCGCTGCCCAGAGGCTCGCACGCGATTCGAGGACTGGCCTGGAGCGGCTGCGGCAGGATCGAGCGAGTCGAAATCAGCATCGACGACGGCGAGACCTGGACCGATGCCCACATAGAGGAACCTCGCGAGAAGTGGCTTTGGGCCCGGTGGTCCTACCTGTGGGAAGTGGACGAGCCAGGGCAATATAGCGTCAAGGCGCGGGCCACGGACCAGGAAGGCCGGACACAACCCCAGACGAAGTGGAACTTCCAGCGCAAACATTTCGATGGGATCGTGCCGCTTGACGTCACGGTCGTGTAGCGTCGGGCGGGCCTGACACAGCGCGACAAGATCGCCTTCGGCGGATCCCATGCTTTCGGATACTTGCCATACAGATTCTGTTGGCGGCCCGAGAAATTGCCTGCGCCAATCGGGCTAATCTGCGCCTGCTGATTCCAAGGCCTTGATCGCGTGATCATCTTGGCCTGAGTTCATCTCAGGCGCGCCACTTCCTGCAATAATCGCCGTTTTCCGCTCCTGTTCTGCCTGTCTGCCAACAATGGGTATGAATCAAACTGTCACATAGCCCTTGTGAACGTGTCATTTTTCGCAGCCAACGAAACAGAATCACGGCCAACGTACCCGCTGGACTCCCACAGGACGACGAATCCGGGTTCGGTCGCTGACTGCTGAATCGTACCAAAGTATTAGCGGGATTCATGAAGTAGGCCGATGCGAGGGACGTGTTCAGGTGGTTAGATGAATGTGAGACGTTTGAAAAAAGAATTTGTCGTTGGAGACACGGAGCCAAAGGGGTATTTGATGATGCAAGCAAAGCGACTGGAAAAGAGCGCTTCCGACAGGGTGCTGACCGGCGTGGCAGGGGGCGTGGCGGAGTATGTGGATGTTGATCCTGTGTTGGTCCGCGTGGGATGGGCCGTCCTGTGCGTTGTGACGGGGGGCGTCGCATTGATCGCCTATATCGTGATGGCCATCGTGATGCCCAGGGAAGGCTCTGAAAGCGGGGGAGTAGATGTTGTGACTGAAAATGTGGAAGAGCTGGCAGAGGACGCGGCAGAGATCGGCCAAAGGATGTCGGAACGTCGGGAGCGCACCCGAAATTGGTTCGCCGGTGGCCTGATCGTTATCGGAGGTTTGGCGCTGCTGGCCAATCTGGGTGTGTTCTCCTTCATCGACTGGGGCGTGATCTGGCCCGTAGCTTTGATTGCCCTGGGTGGAGCGTTCCTCTTCGCCCGCTCCCGGAGGTAAGCCATGAGCAACGTCGAACAACAGGACGGGCGCAGAAAGAGGCGCGGCGGCGTGCCGATTATCGGGATATTCTTCCTGTCGTTGGGAGTCATGCTGCTGCTGCAAACAACCGGAGTGATTCCGTGGAGCACGTGGATTGAGATGTGGCGGTTCTGGCCCGTGTTGTTGATCATGGCGGGCGTGGACCTGTTTATTGGCCGTCGGGCGCCCTGGGTTGCGGCGGTATTGGTGACGCTGATGTTCGCCGGGTCCGTCGCCGGGGCGTATGCGCTTACCGGGACATCCAGCGGTGATCTGGCGGAACGCTATGTCGCGACCCTGGCCGGAGCGGGAAGGGCCGACGTTAACATCGATTTTGGCGCAGGCACGCTGAATGTCGGGTCTTTGCCGGAAGGGTCAGTAGACCTGATCGACGCTAGCTATTTTGGTCGGCGCGGAAAGACCAATATTCGCAGGACGGGAGACACCGCGATTGTGGACGTCAACATGGATGGCCAGAACTTCTTTCAGCATTTCGATGATGTGAGGTGGGAGTTGAGACTTTCCTCGACGCCTCAGATCAGCCTTACGCTGGATGGAGGCGCGGCAGACATGGAGGTCGATCTTCATGATCTCAGAGTGACCGACCTGGAGGTAACGGTCGGGGCCGCGGACGTTCAGATCACACTGCCAAGCACGGGCACGGTGGAGGCTGATGTCAGAGGCGGGGCGGCAGACATCAACATCATAGTTCCTGATGGTGTGGCGGCGCGGATCACCAACAACTCCGGGTTGAGCAAAGTGGACATAGACACCGGCAGATTCCCGAAGTCTGACAGTGTTTACGAGTCGCTCGGTTTTGACGAGTCAGCCAACCGGGTCATTCTGCACATAAACGTGGGCGCCGCAAGCGTTAACGTTCGCTGACACAATACTGTAATCACGACTCGAACGCGGGGAGCGTGTGGAACTGGTGTGGTTGAAAACAGTTCACAACTTCAGAAGGCGGTCATAGTAGTCTGCGCTTTCTCAGGGTGACATATTTGTGGATGCGTTGGGCGCCATCCGGGATAATCCGGCTAACTGCTCTGGTAGTTGCGATGTTCCTGGGCGCGGGCCTCATCGTTGGTTGCAGTAAGGTTTCGGATCAATCTCCAGACTCAGAAAACATGGTTGACAGCGGTTCTTGGTATTCCCGCGAGCAATGGCCTCACGATGGTAACCAGGTTGAAACCGAACATTTCGTGGTGTACAGCGACGCAGCCAGCCCGGAAGCGAGACATACCGTTGCTGAGATCGGCGAAGAGCTGCTGACGGAGTTAGTCGCCCAGTTTGGGATCGTCGAAGATGAGATGTTCCGCTACCCTCCCGGCCAGGATAAGATCCACATTTACGCCTTCAAGAACCGCTACCCGCAAGCCTGGGGCGCTCGGGCCTACTACGGCGGTCTCATCATCTGGTCGCTGGATCACCAGAAACGCGATACTGATCTGGACAATTACGTGTCGGTTGCCAAGCACGAACTGGTGCATGTCGTGGAATCACTGCTGAAGGGCAGGGATGTGGCAAAGGTAGCCGTAGCGATACGGGTAAACATGTGGTTCAGTGAAGGATTCGCCGAAGCCGTTGCGGGTGGGACTTCCGGGGGCGTGATAAGGGATCAAGCCTACTTGGATCGTCTGACCGCCACATATGGGCCACTCAGCCCAATCGCTTTCAGAACCGATGGCCAGGTCATGGACCTCTACAGCGAAGAAGAACTCGGATCGGCCTATATGGAGTACCACTACCCGATGTACCAATTGGCCGTCGAGTATCTAATGGATGCGGACGGTCTCGGGAAATCGCCGCAGGACGTTGCGCGCATCTTCACGGACTTGGCAGAAGGAACAAACTTCTCGACCGCGTTCGAGAATCGCATGGGAATCAGCCTGACGGACTATGAAGAGCAATTCTTCGATCTTATGGATGGATACCTCCCTGAGGGCGAGGGCGGCACCACCAAACCTCTCATGCCAATCGGCGTCGGCCTGGTTGTGGTTATGGTGTGCAGTCTCACCGCGTGGCGCCTTTTGATTCGTCGCCGAGATAGCGTCGCCTAACCAGCGTTCGACCGTAAGGTCTCAGTATTGATTCCCCAGGCGTCGTTCTGAGCGCGCCAAATGAGAGCCGCGACGGGGGCGGCAGGGACAAATATCACGTCCCGAGTTCTTTATTGCCCTGGCAGGGAAACCCGTTCGAGAACCTTCACCGCCTCGCTCATGATGTCGTATATTACCTGGCTGGCGTGGCGCTCGTGGTCGATCATTCCGATTATCTGGCCCGCGGCGTTGGGCAGAAGGTCGATCCGCTGATTCTCAAAGGCGCCGCGCAAGGAATCTCGGATTAGCTGCGGCTGGAGGCCCATCGGTAGTGTTTCTGGCGCCTCTGGCCTCTTCCAGGCGCCGGTGAATTCGTTGTTCAAGGTCCGGAGAGGGCCGCCGCTAACGGCGTGGCTGGGATTGGTGTCGTGGTCTTTGGCCTCGATGAGTTGCTTCTTGAACGCATCGACGTACCACGATTGATTGGACTCGTGTTCCCAAAGGGCGATCTGTGTGTCCCAGATGCCGCACTCCGGTGACAGGAGGAAGGCCGTTCCGCAGGTAACGCCCTCGGCTCCCAGCGCCAGCGCCGCCACGAGGCCCCGACCGTCGGCGATGCCTCCCGCCGCGAGAACAGGTTTGCCATCGGCTGCGTCCACGACTTGGGGTATCAGGGCCATCGTGCCGATATCCCCCCGGTGGGCGCCCCCTTCGTAGCCTGTGGCGATGAAGGCGTCAACTCCCATAGCCAGGCACTTCTCAACGTGACGAGTGTTGCCCACTGAGTTGATGACTGTCATGCCGTGGGCGTGGGCCTCTTTGACCATGCCCTCTCCGGCGGAGCCGAAGAAACAGACCCAGAACGGGACATCTTCCTCCCACGCGACCTGCATCAGTTCCATTGGGTCCGCCGGCTCTGGACGGGGAGGCATGTTTTTGGGTTCAGGAATGTTGAATTCTTGCTGGAGACCTTTCACGAACAGGACGTGCTCTTCAGGCAGAGCTTGCTCACGGGCGATGCTGTTGACTCGCGCTTTGCTTGGCGACATCAGTTGCACGGCGAAGGGTTTGTCGGTCAGGAGTTTGACCTTGCGTATCTCTCGTCTCAGCGCCTCGGGGCTTTCGCGGCCGGTGCCGAGTGAGCCGAAGCCGCCGGCGTTGCACACCGCGGCCACCAATTCAGGCCCGGCGACATCCATCCCCGCGTTCATGATTGGGAATTCGCATTCGAATACGTCGCATATTCGCGTGTGGAGAGGATTGGCGCTCGTCATGTCGGTTGCCTCCAAATGATCGAGAATTCTTTTTGTCGAAATGCGCCCCCTCGAAAGGGTCACACCGCAGACAATCACCCTGAATTTCCCGGATGGAGTTCAGCGCCGTCATAAACGACCATACTGGGACCAATCAGACTGTATAACTGGTCGCTATGGTTGTCAAACGACACGGCTCGCGTTGAAACTCACCCTGCGACACCGCGCGACAAACTGAACGGCCACGGGGTTGTCGTCTTGACGCTGTGGGCAATACAATGCAGAACGCCATTGAATGGACTCCTATATCAGGGGGCATGTATGTACTCGATTGACTTATCTGGACAGAACGCCGTGGTATTCGGCGTGGCAAATCAACGGAGCATCGCATGGTCGATTGCCCGTACGCTGGACGAGGCAGGCGCAACGCTGGTTTTGGCGTATCAGAACGAACGCCTGCGGAGCAGCGTCGAAAAGCTGGTTGGTGATCTCAACAACACGCCCTTGCTGGTCGAATGCGACGTGAGCGAGGATGCGAACGTTGAGGGGATGTTCAAGCAGGTTGAGAACGAGCTTGGGCATGTGGAGACTGTCGTTCACAGCATTGCTTTCGCCAATCGCGATGACCTGGGCGGCAGGTTTGTGGACACCGGGCGGGACGGCTTCAGGCTGGCCCTGGATATCAGCGCATACTCTCTGGTGCCGGTGGTCCGATATGCCGCGCCGCTGATGTCGGAGAATGGGGGAAGCGTCCTGACGCTGACTTTTATGGCCTCATCCAAGGTGTTCCCCGGATATAACGTCATGGGGACAGCCAAAGCCGCCCTTGAAAACGAGGTGCGTCAGTTGGCATCAGACCTGGGCAGGGATAACATACGGGTGAACGCTATCTCGGCGGGGCCGCTGGATACGTTATCCTCTCGGGTTATCAGCAATTACCGGGACATGAAGCGCGTTCACGCTGAGCGCTCGCCGATGGGTCGGAATATCACCCATGACGAAGTGGCGAACACCGCTCTGTTTCTTTCCAGCGGGATGGCCAGCGGCATAACAGGCGAGGTGCTTCACGTTGACACCGGCTATCACATAATGGGGATTTGATGAAATGAATTGGGCCGAGACTATCGCACAATCCCTGAAGGATAATGACGTATCCCTGGTGGCATACGTGCCTGATATCAGCATCTACCAGGTGACCAAACTGTTGCAGGACGACCCGTTTTTCCACGTGGTCTCCGCGACTCGCGAAGAGGAAGCTATCGGCATTGCGTCGGGCGCATACTCGGTGGGTAGAAATGCGGCTGTGTTCATGCAGTCCAGCGGGTTTGGGAACTGCATCAACGCCCTGGCCAGTCTGTGCATTCCCAGCAGGATACCGATTCCCATGTTCATCAATATGCGGGGCGAGGTTGGGGAGTTCAACATCGCGCAGGTGGCGATGGGCAGGGCGACGCGGCCTATCCTGGACGTTCTGGGACTCCCTTACTACACGCTGGATACGGTTGATAGACTTGACCAGCAGGTCAGCGGGGCGTTGAAGCTGTGTTATGCCTCACGCCAACCTCTGGCTATGTGCCTGACACCGATGCTGCATGGAGGCAAGATTGCATAGATTCAGCGCGACCAAGATGCTATTGGAACATGTGGGGGACAGGCCGGTGGTGGCCAACCTCGGCCCTTCGACGGACGAGCTATGGCACGCCGGAGACCGTGACCGGAATTTTTACACTTACGGTTCGATGGGCCTCTGCTCCTCCCTTGCTCTGGGGATGGCGTTGTCCACCGATGAGCAGGTGATCTCGCTGGATGGCGATGGCTCGCTGTTGATGAACATGGGGACTATCGGCACCATCGGCAGAGAAACACCCTCGAACCTGATCGTGATTGTCTGGGACAACGAGCAGTGGGCGCAGACGGGGTATCAGCCCAGCCACACGGCCTTCGGGACCGACCTGGAGCAGGTGGCGCGAGGCTGTGGGATCGAAAAGACAGCGACCGTGCGGGATGAAGAAGAGCTACTGTCGGTCTTCCAAGAGGCGCTGGATGAGGAAGGGCCGTGGTTCATCGTGGCGAAGATTCAGGAGGAGGAATACCTTCCGGTCTCCCCGGTCGAGCCTGAGATGACGCTGCACCGATTCAGGAAGTCGTTCGAGAAGTAGGCCCAACTCTCCGATGCGGTCAGTCGGCGTTCTGGACGGCGACGCGCGCAGTGTCGGGCGGTTCGGGTTCTGATTTGACGATCTGCCCCCTAAGCTGGGGCATTGCGATTCCGACCAGGCCGACGGTCACGAATCCGATGGTCGTCAGTATCATGATTGCCGTCGCAGGGCTTGTGATGTCCGCTATCGCTCCGATTATCAGCGCTCCGATGGGACCGGCGCCGATGGCCAGAGATATCACTCCCAACGCCCGGCCTCGCATTTCCTCTTTTGCCGACAGCACGATGATTGTGGCCTGCATGGTGCCGAAACCCGCAGTGCCGAGGCCCAGAAGTATCAACATGACCAGAGAAGCTGCGAAGTTTTGCGACACCGCGAAGGCGAAGCACATTATCAGGCCCGCCAACGAGCCGTACAGGTAAACTCTGCCGTGGTACTTCATGCCGCCGACAGATGCGATGGTCATGGAGCCTATGATCGCGCCGAATCCATCAGCGCCCATCAGAAGTCCCATGAGTTCCGGGCCAACACCCAGCGTGTGCTTGGAGATGACCGGCACCATCTGCATATACGGGAACAGCAGAAGGTTCATGAACACCGTAATTATCACGGTTGCCAGGATGACCCGATTACCGCGCACGTAGGAGAACCCTTCAGCCATGTTTTTGAATATATTGGCAGATGCGGCAACCAGCGTCCGGCGAGGGGGCATGTTGACGACGGCCATGAATCCGATGGCCACCACCATGCAACCCGCTACCACGAAAAACCCGCCGGTCACGCCGACCAGCGCTATGAGCGCGCCGGCAATTGTCGGTCCCAACATACGGCTGGAGTGCATCCCAACCGAGTCCAAGGCCATCGCGTTGGTGAGTCCTGTTTGGCCCACCAGGTCGGGAAGGATGGACCTGCGGGAGGGCATGTCGAATGCCCAACCAAGACCAGTGATGAACACCAGGACGTACGCGTGCCAGAATTCAGCGCGCCCCGACAGCAGTAGAGCGATCATCCCGACGGACGCCAGCAAGTTTATGGTCTGAGATGTCAGCATCAGGTTGCGCTTGTTGAGCCTGTCGGCGAGGACGCCTCCGATTGCTCCGAATAGCAGCAAAGGCGCCATCCCGAAGAAACCCACAAGCGCGACGAAGAATGGCGAGTCGGTAAGCTCCAGCACCAGCCAACTCAAAAGGGTCATCTGCATCCATCGGGAAATGTACGAGAAGAAGTTGGCAGGCCACAGCAACCGAAAACTCTTGTGACGAAAGGCGTCAAAGGTGCTAGGCATGCTTGGAGGATAGGATTTTGATCACGCTTTCGTCAAGTTATTGTATTTTCAGATCAGGATGAATCCGAAGGGGCGCTCGCAGAATCCAAAACCGACCTGACTTTGCTCGCCAGTATGTCGGGACTGGTGGGTTTCTCGATAAACTCTGCGCCCGATTCAGGCAGGTCTTTGGGATAGCCTGACATATAGATGATCTTGGCTTCGGGGCGCAATACCCTGAATCGGTTTGCCAGTTCATTTCCGCCCATTAGCGGCATGACGATGTCGGTCAGCAGAAGGTCGATCGGTTCTTGGGTCTGGCTCTCAGCGATACGCATGGCCTCGGCTCCGTTGCTGGCTTGCAGGACGTTATACCCTTGCGATTCCAGCACTTCGACAATCAGCGATCTGACCAATGGTTCGTCCTCGGCCAGCAAGACGGTCTCGATTCCGGTGGGCCAGGACCTTTTTTCGTCAGGCCGTGATTCTGCAGTTGGCTTCTCTTCCACTCTCGGAAGAAAGACCTTGAAGGTTGTGCCCTCGCCCGGTTGGCTGTCAACCGTGATATGTCCTCCGCTTTGAGTCACGATGCCGTAGCAAGTGGACAGGCCCAGACCCGTACCTTCTCCCACACCTTTGGTGGTGAAGAAGGGTTCAAAAATGTGATCCTGCACTTCCTCGGTCATCCCGACGCCAGTGTCGGTGACGGTCAGGACATTGTAAGCTCCCGGAGATATGTTCGCATTGAGAATGGTGTTACGCTCGCCGAGTTGCTCGGTAGAGGTCTCGATGATCAGCTTGCCTCCGCTGGGCATAGCGTCGCGGGCGTTGACGGCCAGGTTCATTATGACCTGTTCGATCTGGCCACGATCGGCTTCGACGGCGCTCAAATCAGCCGAAGTCACGGTCACCAGTTCCACATCCTCACCGATGATTCTGCGCAGCATCGAGTTGAGGTCGAGAATCAACGCGTTAAGGTCCAGGACGACAGGCACGATGACCTGGCGCCTTGAGAATGCCAGAAGCTGTCTTGTCAGTTCGGCTGCTCTCTCGGCTGCGGTCTTGATGCCACGGACATACCTATCCGTTGAATCGGTTTGGCGCTGATCCATTGATGCCAGGTCAGCGTATCCGACGATGGCCGTCAGCAGGTTATTGAAGTCGTGGGCAATTCCGCCAGCCAATTGGCCGACAGCGTCCATCTTCTGTGACTGAGCAAGCTGTATCTCCAGCAGTTTGCGCTCGGTGATGTCCACGACCATAC
>JASLRP010000369.1 GCA_030743915.1 SAR202 cluster bacterium
CGCGCCAGCGCTCTTCTTCAGTTCGATGATGCGTGGCTCGGTGAGGAAGTCTTGGCGGGGGTGATTCTACCTCCTCCGCTGTATGCAACAGTAGATGTGGCGACAACTACCGCGGGTAAGATTCTTTAGTGAGGCAATCCGACTCCGAGTTTGACGTTGGACATGTCGTCGGCTTGAGTTGTCTCGCCGAAATCACTCAACCCCAGCAGCGACATCTGAGAGTTGTGCTCGTCCATGAATTCCGACAAAAAATCGCCCATTAATTGAGAGGACAACATTCGAGGAACGCCCCGATGCACAGGGAACCAGGACCCGCATTCTGGCGCAACGCAGACCAGAACGCCGTTCACGGTCAGATCATCGCGGCTGGTGAAAGTGGTCAACTCGAAGCGGCTGCTGCATTGTGGACATCTCAGAATTTGCAGAATCCATTCGTGCATGGATGACTCCCGAGGCTGATGTCGTGAATGTGATTAACGGGTGTTCGGGTTTGCTATTCATATTAATCGAGATCAGGGTGCCATCATATGGTCTTGAAGGCCACATCAACCCCAGATTAGGGTGAAATCCCAGACTATCTCAAAAGAAGAGCGGCTGCCAGATTGCCGTGCTATGGAATCATATCTCCAGGCGCTGCATGAGCCGGACCCAGGAATTGATGGTCAACTCGCGCCTGCGAGGGCCCAATTCACGGCTACGGGCCCAGGTTTCGGCATCAATGCCTCTACGGTCTGGTTGCCAGCCTCGGGTTTCCTCCCAGTGGGCGGGGCCGTGGTAGCCGGTGAGCAGGACCACCTCTTGAGGAGTGGTTGAGGCCACAGTTGTCCAGAGGCCCAGAATTCGAGCGTCCTGCGCCTCGATTCGCGGCCAGATTCCGTTCTCGGAGCAGTGGACGAACTCCGCCAGATCGTCTGGGGAGATGAAGAACCGGCGATGGCCGTAGAAACCGCGCAGGTCTTCATCGGGGACGGTCTCCTTGGGACGAATTGCGATTGGCCTCAGAAGGCGGACCGTCTCGGCCTGGATGTGCTCCATGCGTGACGTCTCGAAGGCTTCCTGAGCGCTGGTCCACGCCTCGACGTTCGGGTAGGCTGTGACCTGCATCATCTCCTCTGGAGGGTCGCCGATGAGTCCGGATAGAGTGCATAGAGTCTGGCCACCGTGGGACTGAATCGACGGTGAGGTGGACTCTTTGAATTGCGCGATGAACGCGTCCATCTGCTGTCTTTTGAGCGTGATACGGCGTTCTTCGTAGATCATGGCGAAGCTCTCAGGTATCAGGATTTCGGATGTCGAAGCTGGTCGCGAAGAAGGTTTATCTAAGCGTCCGCGTTGCTGAGAGGAGTTGACTTTCTGAGGAAAGCGTTCTCGTCGGAGCTGGCGGTGTTAGCTGCGGCGGTGTCCACCATCCTATCATACTTGGGGTCGAGGTCCTGGAGCTTGGAGCCGAGGGACTTGTGGAAGGCGACGCTGGAGATGACGCGTGACGTGTTCTCGCTGTCACATGCCGCGCAGAGGATGGACTGAGGAGCGTCGAAACCCCTCCAGAGTTTGGAGGTCTTTTGACGGCAGTCCTGACATCGGTACTCGTAGATAGGCATGGCGAGGGT
The DNA here is from genome assembly GCA_030743915.1 of SAR202 cluster bacterium. GTDB lineage: Bacteria > Chloroflexota > Dehalococcoidia > Lucifugimonadales > UBA1123 > UBA1123. The sequence goes on from JASLRP010000369.1 coordinate 1,611, forward strand.
TCCTTTAATAGGTCGTTTCGACCGTTGCTGCCGAGTCGAAGAATTTCTGTATTGTCAGATGAAACCTGAAGAAATTGTTCATCCGGTAGGGGTCGTGGGACTTGATGATTCCGCCCGGCTCGCTAAGGTCCAGGGTGTTGAACGTGTGCTGAGCGTCGGCGGCTCCGTTGGCCTGAATGTGCTGGATAAAGGACTGCCACCGATCTGGCTCCATATCCAGATAAAAGTCCACGTCGTAGAGGTCGTCCTCGGTAATCTCGGCGACGTTGGCGCATTCGAAAGCGTAAAAGTCCAACTGGACGATCTGATCGCCTACCTTAACGCCGAGGCGTGTGTCATTGGTCCCCAACCCCCGAAAGTCCGGGTTGTCGTTGGCTGCGGTTTTGACAGTGTCGAACCATTCTACTGAAGGAAATACGGGCATTTAATTCACCATCGCCGCCATACTGAGCGGAGCGAAGAATCTGGTCGTGGCAACTCCAACGTTGCATCTTAGATTCAGATTCTTCGACTTCAGTCTCAGAATGGCGAGTGTTCAGTCAATACAAGATCACGTTAGTTTGCTGTCTCGGTTGCGGATACCTGATGTTCGACCTCGGTCTCAACCTCGGATGATGCGTCGAAGAAAAACTGCATCGTCTGGTTGAACCTGAAGAATTTATCAAGACGGTACTGGTCTCCGGTCGCCGATTTGGCCAGGCCGTCCTCGCTGTCCATGTCCAGCGTGTTGAGGGTGTGGTCCATGTCTGCCGTGCCGTTCTGCTGGATGTTTTCGACCATCTCCACCCAGTCGTCGGGGTGCATCTCCAGGTAGAAATCGGCGTCATCAAGTTCTGACCACTGGATTTCGTTGACGCTCTCGCAATCGTAACCGGCGAACTTGAGGAGGAATATCTGGTCGTCGAAAATCATGCCGACATCGGCGTCGGCCATGCCGCCACCGGCTGTTCTGTTGGCGTCGTCGGAGTTGAACGCGCCGCGCACGGCGTCGAACCACTCTACTGATGGAAATATGGGCACGGTTAAGCCTCCACGTAACGGGCCAGTTCCTTGGTGAATGCCTTTCCGCGATGAACGCCGATCCAATCTGTGCTGGCGAGATAGCTTTTTACGAAGTCGCCCATCATGTGATGGACCTCTCGCATCCCAGCTTTGGCTCCCTCGATCCCGCCACCGAATATGATCGCCAGCGGCTCCAGGACGACGGGTTCCTGCAATTCTCTGGCGAACACCCGCTCGCCGATGTTCAACAGCCGCTGGAATACCAACGCCTTTTCCTGTTGATGAGTGACGGCGTAGCGCAGGTGTTGGAGTCCGTAGGCGGTGTGTCTGGCCTTGTCCTGAAGGGCGCGCCCGAACAGGAATTTCTCAGCAGGATTATGGGCGAATCGTTCGCCGTAGCGGTAGATGGTCTGGATGAACAGACCACGAAGCAGGTGGAGCAGGAGACTGGTCTCGGACCATCCGCCTTTGCTCTCAAGAATCATGCGGTTGATCTCGCCCTTGCTCTCGATGCCAAGCCCTCCGCCGTTGGCGAGGGCGCGTTTTCGGAACGCCTCGTGATGACGTCCGGCGTCGAACATGTTGGAGGCGAGGAACACCTTGACCTCGTGGTATCCGTAGGACATATGCTGGAGCCAGTAGCCGATGGTCTCGAACTCGACGTTGGCGGCCTGGCTCAGTTCGGTGCAGAGCTGGCACATTGCCGCTTCCACATCTCCGGGCAGGGGCCCCAGGGTGTCCCAGGGGATGTCCGAGGCTGGAATCCAACGACGCTGGATGGCTTCCTCATACAGGTCAGCGGCATTGTCGGCCCATATGTCACGTTTCTCTCTCAGGGAGATCCCAATGGGAGGAATGCCAGCCATTGGATACGCGCCGCGAGGCATGCGGGTCTGCTCGTCCCATCGGTCGGGAATCTCGCCGTAGATTCCGACGTTCAGCCCCTGCATGGTCATGCCCTTGGCTCCGGGTTTGACGCGAACGCCCCACTCCAGAGTTCGAGACATCCAGGCCATTGAGGGGTCTGGGACCTCAAGGTCGTGATCGATTTTCAGATTGCGCCGTCGTCGAGGTGTCGGCGCAGGCGTCTGTCGCTCGTCTTTTTTAACCATTTGCCATCACCCGGTCACGTATTCCATTAGCTCGGGCAGGGCGCGGCCATTCTCGAACCGCTCGCCGAACCCGGCGGACTTGATGCGCTGGACGTACTCTCTGGCCTGACGCTTGCGGATGGCTAGGAGTTTTTTGTATCCATCGTCGTAGTGTTTCTGGCCGCCTCCCAGAAGGACTGCCAGCGCCTCGCTCTGGGCGGTGTCGCGGGCGGCGGGGTTCTGGTTGCCCGCCACAAGGGCGCGTTCGCCCTCATCCAGGTAGGCGTGAACTTCCTCTTTCCGGTCAGGCTCGGTTTCGGCCAGGTAGCGCATGTGCATGACGCCAAAGGCCACGTGGCGGGACTCGTCCTGCCCGGCCAGTCGGTACATGTATTTCTCGGCCTCGTTGTAGGCCATAAGTTCGCCCATGCGGAAGATGGTCAGCACCGCGCCTTCGCCGGAGATATGGAGCCGAGATGACATCTCGGTGAAGTCTCTGGAGAGGTCGATGCTTCCGACGACGCCGCGGGTGGTGACGTCGGGCCTCTGCATCAGGCCGCCGCCGTTGGCGAGGGCGCGTTTCCTGAAAATGTCCAGGTGCCGCGATTCGTCCATGATCTGGGTGATGAGGAACATCCGCGGCTCGAAGTAGTCGGGGCTGGTTGCGGCGACCCACTTTCCAGGCACGTCCGCCGCTACAAACTCGACCTCTGTGAGGAACGTCGCCAGCTGACACTGCGCCCTCTCGATGTCGTCGGGCAGGGGTTTGATGGTGTCCCACGGGATGTCGGTGGCCGAACTCCACTGGCGCTGAAGGGCCTCTTCGTAGAGCATGGCGGCGTTGCTCAGCCAGATATCGGACTTGGTGCGAACAGTGTAGCCGCCCGTGCGGTAGGCCCCTTCCCGTTCAGCGGCGCCGCGAGGCCGGCCCGTCATGTTGTCGGTGTGTTCAGGGACATCGCCGTAGCTGCCGGTCTGGATATCCTGGAGCGTCAGGCCCTTGCGAGTGTCGGGCGTCGCTTTGATGCCCCACTCGCCCTGAGTGTCGATCCAGTCCAGTTTCAGCTCGTAATCGTCGGCGTACTCTTTCACGGCCTCCAGGGACTGCTGTTGGCTAGCCATTATCGGGCCTCCTGTTCTGTCATCGGGCTGTAGCGTAGGCCAGTGATTTCACGATTCGGAATCGTGATGATATTAATTCGATGCGTAAATACTATTATCCACTATATAGGTTATTTACCATGCAATCAACAACTGAAAGACGCTTCCATAGTCAGGAACTTGACGAATTTGTCACGCCAATGAAGATGGAAAACCCCGCGATCCTGAATGTCCAGTTAGACCGACCCAATTGATGGGCGCATCTAACGAAGTCATGGCGCTTCATCACCGTGAAAACGCTGTGATGTGAATCGGGGAGAGTGAAGTGACAGGGAGGACGAAGCGAACATGCGATCAAAGATGAATACCAGAATGATGCTGGCATTTGGAGGGGTGATTACGGCCTTTTTGGTGGCGTGCAGCAGCGCGACAACGCCTGCGGCAGGACCGACGCCCCAGATACCTCCAGCGGTTCAACCGGCTCCCGCTCCGGCGGTGGCGCCTTCTCCGGTGGCAACGTCAGCGACGGTTACGGCGATTGTTCCGACGGTCGCTCCGACAACCGAGCCTGCGCCGTCGCCTACCGAGCCAGCCCAGCAGACGCAACCGACTCAGGCTGAACCGTCGCCGGCCGCCGAAGGTTCGGCCACTAGTTTCGCGTGGACCATTGAGGATGTGGGCGAAGGCGCGAAACCAGCCATTGCCCTCACCGATGATGGCTCAGCGTACGTGGCCTACATGCTTGAGGCCATGCCGGGGTTCGTGAAGGTCGCCAGGCGGGACGATTCAGGATGGCAAACCGACACCGTGGAGGAGGGTTATTTCTATGGCCCTCTGGACCTGGTCTCAGGGCCAGACGACACCATACATCTGACCTACCACGATCATGAAGAGAACCAATTCCAACCTGATAAGGGAGATGTGGCCTACGCGGTCTTGGAGAACGGCGAGTGGTCGAAGGAGAACGTGTTCAACAACGGTCACGACGGATGGGACACCCGACTTTTCGTGGACTCCAACGGCAACGCTCACATTTCGGCCATCGACCCGGAGGAGTTCAATGGGGCGGGCCTGGAGTATTACAGACAGGACTCCTCTGGCGACTGGACCGTCGAACAGGTTGGCAGTGGGTCGATCACGTACAAGTATGCCACCGCCGTGGCCACGGACGCTCAGGGCAACCCGCACATTGCCTACTACGACCAACGAGGCAATGACCTCGCTCTGGCAAGCAGGACAGACTCCGGTTGGGAGATCAACACGGTGGATGGCGATGGAAGCACGGGATTGTTCTCGGCGTTGGTGATCGACGCCAGTGGCCGGTATCACATCTCATACTTCGAGAAAGAAACGAACTCGTCGGGAATCGTGAAGTACGCGACCAAGACCGCCAACGACTCCGACTGGGAGATTCGCGAGGTCGGCCCGCTGGATTCTCTGAGCTTCGGATTTGTCGGAGCGCGGAACATCACGTCGGTAGCCGTGGACTCCTCCGGGAACCCGTGGATTGCCTACACGGACGAGGAAGTCGTGAATCTGGCCGTCTGGGATGGCGTCGAGTGGCAGACCAGCGTCGTGGCAGATTCGTCTGACGGCTCATTGGGTCAGATTATTTCATTGAAATTGGACGGCAACGACGACCCTCACCTGGCTTATGTTGAAGGCGCCAGTAGCCGGGCAGCGGATGGCGTAGTGAAGTACGCGACTGGCGAGCGGGGCTAGTCAACTTCAAACAGCTTCAATGTTGGTTCACTCGGGGGCGGCTTGCGAAACCCGTCCTTAAATCTCTTGCATGCCACTGCGAAAGAAACGAAGGGCGAACAGGCCGCCGAAACTCGATCTCCAGTTTGTTGTGGCGCCAGCCAAGTCCAGCCTATAATGACGTCATCAAACTCTCGTTTCCGAAGGACTCTAGAATGCCGAAATTCGCCGCCAACCTGACCATGATGTTCAACGAGGTCGATTTCCTCGACCGGTTCGCCGCCGCTGCCGATGCTGGGTTCAAGGGCGTGGAATACCTCTTCCCGTATGACTACGATAAAGACCAGTTGGCCGAGTTGTTGTCCCAGCATGGGCTGACTCAAGTCCTTCACAATCTGCCTGCCGGAGACTGGGATGGCGGAGATCGCGGCATTGCCTGTGATCCCGATAGGGTCGGGGAGTTCCAGGACGGCGTGGGGCAAACCATCGAATACGCGGCGGTGCTGAACTGTCCGATGGTCAACTGTCTGGCTGGGATTCCTCCCAGGACTGTTGCGGCGAGCAGGATTCACGCTACGCTTTTGGATAACCTGAAGTTTGCGGCCTCGAAGCTGGGGGAGGCAGGAATCCAACTGCTCATAGAACCAATTAACACCATCGACATTCCGGGGTTCTACATTACCGGGACGCAGCAGGGCCGGTCGATAATTAACGACGTCGGGTCATCCAACCTGTTTCTCCAGCAGGACATTTACCATATGCAGATCATGGAGGGCGATCTGGCCCGCACAATCGCGGCCAACTTGGACGTGATTCGCCACATGCAGTTGGCCGACAATCCCGGTCGAAACGAACCTGGAACCGGAGAGATTAACTGGCCGTTCCTGTTCGATTTCATCGATAGCACCGACTATGAAGGCTGGATAGGGTGTGAGTACCGGCCCGCTGGAGACACCAACGAAGGGTTGGTTTGGATTAAACCGTACCTCGAATAGCGTCTGGGAGTACCGTAAGGGCGGAGGGCAACATGGCAACTGAACCCACTTCGGAGCCGGGCATTTTCATCGACAGGGACGACGTTCTGGAGGAGATTCAGAAACGGGTCCTGTGGATTGCGATGCAGTTGGTCCACCACGCCAACAACGTTCGCGAGAACCCTGACGGCGCCAAGGTCGGTGGGCACCAGTCCTCCAGCGCGTCCGTTGTCACGATGATGACGTCTCTGTATTTCGACTTCATGAACGCCGGAGACCGGATCGCCGTCAAACCTCACGCATCGCCCGTGTATCACGCCATCCAGTACCTTCTGGGCAACCTGGACCCCAAGTACCTTACCGAGATGCGAGCCTTCCACGGCCTTCAGGCGTACCCCAGTCGGACCAAAGACCCTGACAACGTTGACTTCTCCACAGGTTCTGTTGGACTTGGGCCTGTGGCTCCCAACTTCGCGGCGCTGGTCGATGAGTACAATCGCACGCACAGGTTTTCGACGACTCCGCCGGGTCGCCGGTACATATCCATAGTTGGCGATGCAGAGTTGGATGAAGGCTCCGTCTGGGAGGCCATTGCAGAGCCTGCCATGCACGACCTTTCGAAAATTCTGTGGGTCGTTGATATGAACCGGCAGAGCCTTGACCGAATAATCCCCGGAATCCGCGTCCGCGCGTGGCGGGAGATGTTCGACGCCAACGGCTGGAATGTCATCGACGCCAAGTACGGAAAGAAGCTCCAGGCAAGATTCGCCGAACCCAACGGCGAGCTTCTTCGCATGGCCATCGACGAGATGTCCAACGAGGTCTATCAGCGACTGCTCCGGGTCGGCCCTGCGCGGCTTCGGGACTGGCTTCCCAACGCCAGCAGCTACCCCAGAGATATGGCCCGACTGATCAGCCGGTGGGACGATGACGAGCTAACCGAGGCGTTCCACAATCTGGGCGGCCACGATTTCGCCATGCTCAGGGAGGCGTTCCAACGAGCCGACGCGCACGACGGCCCCAACGTCGTGTTTGCCTACACTCTGAAGGGCTGGAGTCTCCCCACGGTTGGAGACCCTCAGAACCATTCGGTCACATTGTCTGACAGGCAGATAGAGCAGTTGAGCGTCGAGCTTGGCAGGGACGGCCAAGACATCTGGGAGCGATTCGACGAGGACTCCGAGGCCGGCAAGCTGTGCGCCGATACCAGCGAGCATCTGGGTTTCAGGAACAGGCCGGAATACGACATTCCAGAGATGAAGATACCGAAGGATTTCGGTCAGACCTACCAGGGACAAATGGCGACTCAGCAGATATTCGGCCTGGCGCTCACGGCCATATCTCGCAACATGCCCGAGGTGGCAGAGAGAGTCGTGTCTGTCAGCCCTGACGTTGCCAGCTCAACCAATCTGGGTGGCTGGATCAACAAAGTGGGCGTGTGGCAAAGAGAGGACGACAAAGAACCTCTGCCCAACGAGGAGATCATCCGGGCGCTGCGATGGGAGGAGCATACCCAGGGCCAGCACATCGAGCTTGGAATATCCGAGAACAACCTGTTCATGATGCTGGGCCAGTTGGGCCTGTCGTACGAGACCAGCGGCGAGATGCTGTTCCCCATAGGCACGCTGTATGATCCCTTCGTTCGGCGCGGGCTGGACGCTTTCGTATATAGCGTATATTCGGGGGCGAAATTCATCGTGGTAGGCACGCCGTCCGGTGTGTCTCTTTCTCCCGAAGGCGGGGCGCATCAGTCGCAGATCACGGCGTCCATCGGCATGGAGATTGCGGACCTGGACTTTTACGAGCCATGTTTCGGCTATGAGCTTGAGTGGATCCTGCTGGCGGCGATGGAGCAAATCAGAGTTCGGGGCAGATCGACCTATCTGCGCCTGACCAGCAAAAGAGTTGACCAATCACTCTTTAGGATGCCCTCTGACCCGACCGAGCGCGAAAGGCTGCGACAGCAGGCGCTGAACGGCGCGTACATGCTTGTTGACCGCAGCGGGCATCCTGAATATCAGCCCGGCGAGAATGTGGTCCATCTGATGGCCAGCGGCGCCATGATTCCAGAGGCTGTGGCAGCATCAAACGAACTGCTGACCGAAGGCGTGATAACCAACGTGGTAAACGTCACGGGCCCTGGCCCGCTGTATCGAAGTTACCAGCAGTGGGTCGCCGACGCAATGTCCGCCAGGGGTGTGGAGGAGAGGTTCATGGCAGACACCATCCCCGCTGACGCGCGCTCTGCGCCTGTGGTGACGGTGGTGGACGGCCATCCTCACTCGCTGGCATGGATAGGCAGCGCTCTCAAGACGGCGGCCCTGCCTTTAGGCGTCACAGAGTTCGGCCAGTCTGGAACCAGGGAAGACCTTTACAGAGAGTACAAGATCGACAAAGACAGCATCATCGCGGCGTGCCTCGGCGCGCTGGAAATCTAGGAAGGAAACTTACACGTGACCAAGATTCTCATTATTCACGGCGCAGGCATGAACATGCGGGGCAAGGCCCAGATATCGACCTTCGGGACTCAGACGCTGGATGACTATGACAAGCAGATCACCGAGTATGCCAACCAGCTTGGCGTCGAGATCGAGTTGTTTCACTCCAACATCGAGGGAGAGGTCGTCAACAAGATATATGAGAGCCATGAGAGTGGTGTGGACGCCGCGTTGATAAACCCAGCGAGCTACAGCAGTGGCTACCCGGCGCTGGTGGCCGCCATCGCCCAGGTGGAGTATCCGGTGTTCGAGATACACATTACCAATCCCGCGCTACGAGGCGGAACGTCTCAGGTCGCGACGGCATGTAAGGGCGTCATTGTGGGATTTGGCCTGTATGGGTACTATCTTGGCATGGCCGGAGTGCTGGAGACTGTGTGAGGCGGGTGAGCGTGTATCGGTTTTCTGGATTCAGGGAATTTGGAAAAGATAGGTGGACATGATGAAACTCGAAACTAATGTTTCTCCCCCAGCTACTATGCCCAACGGATTGCAGGCGGCTGATGAGGGTCTGTACTTCATCGATCAGGCGACTGAAGAAATTACCCTATTGGACGAGGATTTGCAGCCTGTTCGGATTGTCCCGACTCCCACCGAGAACGCATCGGGCCTCACTATCGGTGATGGGCACTTCTGGACAGGTTCCAACGCTCCTGCTCAGGCGCGATACAGGCGGCCCAGCGACGTGGGATGGTCGGCCATCGATAAGGTGGACATGGAGTCCGGTGAGCTGGTGGAGCGGTTCCCCACACCCGACGGCGGCGGAATCCACGGACTTGAATGGGTGGACGGCCTTCTATGGATCACCTGCTTTAAGCCAAAGGGCATGAAGCTTGTGGACCCCAAGGACTTTCGCGTAATCAGGTCCATCGACGTTCCCTACGACAGGCCCCACGGACTGTCTGTCGATGGAGAGGGCATGTGGATGTCTCACACGGGTCTAAGATTGATCGTCAAGTACCATATGGAGACTGGCGAGATCATGGACCGCATTCAGTACGACGGTGACGCTCCGGCGCCCCACGGGCTGACCAACTGGAACGGAGACCTGTGGAGTTGCGACGCTAACTGGCCCGCTCCGGTGCATCCTGACGGGCCGTCGTTCAGCCGAATCGTCCGCTAGTCGAACGAGGGTAGTCGCCTTGCTGAGTCGAGGAGAAGCAACTGGTCATTCGTGCGGCATCAGACGCATTGTGAGCGTCTGGGCCTGTGCCAGGCGACGCATTGAAAACGTTCCCTGATACCTGAAAATCTGACGCCTGAGAACTTCGCCTGTCAGGCTGCGCGTAATGGCGTGGCCTTCAACAGGTCATGCACCTGTTGGGAGACGGTCGTCAGGTCGAAGGGCTTGCGCATGAAGGCAGAATCTGCGCCCAAATCGTCGGAGAGCATTATGTCATCGCTGGTGTAGCCGGATGTGTAAAGCACTTTGGCTGATGGGTGAAGCTCTTTGAACTCGTTTGCCAGCGCTCGGCCTCCCATCACGGGCATTATCATGTCCGTCAGCAGAAGATCAATCTCGCCGTCGCGAAGCTGATTGGCAATCTTCAGGGCCTCCTGGCCATTTGGGGCTTGCATGACAGTGTACCCGCGCTGTTGGAGGACACTGGCCAGCATCCGTCGGACCGCATTCTCGTCTTCTGCGACCAGAACGGTCCTGGTGCTGGATTGAATGTCCGGCAGCGCCTGCACGACGGGGGTTATCGGTGCGCTTTTTACCGCAGCGCTGGGCAGGTAAACCCTGAACGTCGCGCCCTCTCCCGGGTTGCTGTCCACCTGTATGGCGCCGCCAAACTCGGCAACTATGCCGGAGCAGATCGAAAGGCCCAGGCCTGTGCCTGTTTCCTCGCTTTTGGTGGTGAAGAAAGGCTCGAACAGCCTGGCCATCACTTCGTCCGAAATCCCTGTTCCGTTGTCCTTAACTGTCAGGAGCGCGTATCTTCCAGGATTCATGCCCGTATTTTGGCCCGGCCTGTCGCGCCCAATCTCCACGTTTTCGGTTTTGATCGCCAACTGACCCCCGTTGGGCATTGCGTCGCGCGCG
>JASLRP010000370.1 GCA_030743915.1 SAR202 cluster bacterium
GGCGCGCGAACATCCTGTCCTCGCTGCCCTGGGATGGGGTTGCGATCGCCTGCGTGGGGCCGGGCACAATTAGCCGCCGCAAGCGGGCTCCCTCTTCACCGCCACAATCGGCCTCAACGGACGAACCAGGCATCCAGCACCTGCTCGTACTCCTCTTTTTCTTGATGATAACGGGCCGAAGGCGGCTCAAGCGTTATGCGAGGTCCGGGCGACGCATAGAAGTTGCCACCGGCGAATGCGGCCAGGCCACCTCCGATGTCAACGTGACAGGCCCCCAGTCCGTCGTAGCCCAACGTTCCCGGCTTGCCGGCGATGCTTGCCTCTATGCTCTGGGCGACCACCCGGGCCTCAGCCTCGGCGAACACTCCCGCTTTGGGCAGGGGCATCATGTTCAGCAGCGTTATGGTCGTAACGTCCCCGATGGCGTACACGCCCGTGTATTCTGTTTCGAGGTTCTCGACGTCGGTGAGGACCTCAAGCGACTGTGGATGGGTGGGGATGTACCCAGAGGAATCGGTCAAACCCGAGTCGATCACTATCTGTGGCGCTATGTGGGGAGGCACTCCTACGAGAAGATCATACGAAACTTCCTCGTCACCGAACAGCATTGTTCGGGATTCGGGATCAATGCTGGAAACCACATGATCGCCGCCGTAGCCGATTTCCCGCTCGGCCAGCATGCCCAGGAGGGCATCACCCACGATCGGGCCGGCAACGGCCATGGGACGCGGCCCCGGTGTGTAAACGGTTATTTCCACCTGCTCGCGGATTCCTCTTTCTCGGAACATCGAGTCCATCAGGAACGAAGCCTCAAAGGGGGCCGCGGGACAGCGGTAAGGCATGCGGGAGATCACCACCGCGATCTTCCCGCCGTCAAACTCTTTGAGAGCCTTTTGAAGCTGGTGCGCTCCGGTGGCTTCATACAGGTTGTGAGCTGCCTCGTCGAAACCCGGCACGGCGCCAGGATTTAGGCTGGCCCCCAGAGCGACCACGAGATAGTCGCCTTGCAGCGTCTGAGTCTCGGTCTGCACTTCGCGAGTGACCGGGTCTATCTTGAGTGCTTCTTCGTGGACCCACTCGATGCCTTCGCGGGACATCTTCGACATCTGGCGTTGCGCATCGGCAGGGCTATTCCACCCGCCAGTCATGATTTTGAGGTTCGAGAGACACAGCGCGAAGGTTTCGTTCTTCTCGATCACCACCACCCGATGCTCGGACGACAGCATGCCCCGCAAACTATAAGCCAATGCCATGCCGCCCCAGCCACCGCCCAGGATCAGAACCGTTTTGCCAGCCATTATGAACTCCCTCTATCTGCTGTGATCAGTGAATAATTGCATGCAGGAGTTCTCCCCCGAAAATTCCCGGACGGAGCCGGATCCCCTGGCGAACACCAGGGTTTGCGACGGCACAAACTGTATATCCCGTTGCAGACCTTGTCAATCGCTGAATCAGGCGTTCATTCTCGCCAAACAGCGGGTTCAGCGACTCAGAACCACTTTCCGGGATGTGCTCGCGTGGAGCAAGCCTCAGAAAACAAAAATCGAGCGCCACGACACCCTCATCCAGGACATCGTGGCGCTCGACGGGATAGAGCCCGTTACTTCGCTGCTTTTCTACTTCTCGATTGGCGCTCGCACGATGCTGCCCCACTCGGTCCACGAACCGTCATAGTTCCTGACGTTATCGTAGCCGAGCAACTGGGTCAGCACAAACCATGTGTGTGATGAGCGCTCGCCAATTCGGCAGTAGGCGATGGTCTCTTTGCTGCCATCAACGCCAACGCCGGTGTAAATCTGGGATAGTTCATCAGCGGACTTGAACGATCCGTCGTCGGCGACTGCTGTGGCCCAGGGCACGTTGGATGCGCCGGGGATGTGCCCGCCTCGCTGGGAACCCTCCTGAGGAAGGTTAGCAGGGGCAAGGAGCTCGCCGCTGAACTCTGCGGGCGCTCGGACGTCCACAAGGGCGATGTTTCCTGCGCTGACCGAGGCCAGAACCTCGTCACGGTAGGCGCGGATGGAATCGTTAGGTTCGCCCGCTGAGTAGCTGGCGGCGGCGTGACTGGGGGCGTCGGTTGTCAGCGCTCGGCCTTCGGCTTCCCACTTGGCGCGGCCACCGTCCATCAGTTTCACTTCGCTGTGGCCATAATATCTCATCTGCCAGAAGGCCCAGGCGGCGAACCAGTTGTTGTTGTCTCCGTAAAGAATTACCGTGGTGTCGTTGCTGATGCCTGCGCTGCCCAGAAGAGCTTCCATATCGGACTTGCTGACCAGGTCTCGGCTTACGGTCTCTTGCAGTTGACCCTGCCAATTCCAGCCCACTGCGCCGGCTATGTGGCCCTGATCGTAAGCTGACGTATCGACGTCCACTTCGACCAGCCTCACGTTGGCGTCGCTGCCGTGCGCGGCGACCCACTCGGTGCTTACTACAGATTCTGGATGTGCATATTCTGCCATTACGTACTCCCTATGTGATTATTGTGTTGATACCATGCCCCGTCTCAGATCAACCAACCTCATATAGGGTGTGATTTGAGAATGAAACAGACATTAACATGACTCTCGAAATGCGTCAACCAACGCGGGGCAAATTTATGAATGGCGGCATGTGGGATGCTACCATGACAATTAGATGCACAAACTCCCCTTCAGGATTCGAATATGATTCAACCTCTGACTGATCAGCAAACCGCATGGGTCGAAAAGACGCTGAACGCGATGAGCATTGAGCAGGGCATAGGGCACCTCATGATGCCTTATTATCCTGGAACACCGTCTGACTGGGGCAGCTTCGACGAGACGCCTCCCACAGTCGAGGAATGGATTGAGCATCTCGAAAAATACCCGCTGGGTTCGATCTACCTGAGACAGGCCCCGACCGAAGAGGCCCGCGAGACGCTGATGGCGCTCCAGGAGTTTTCAGAGATTCCCCTGTTAGTCGCCATCGACCTGGAACCTGGACTCACGGGCGCGGGGAACTCGACGGCCACCCAGTTCCCCTACATGATGGCGACGGGGGCGGCAGACGACCCGTCCCTGACCTATGACATGGCGCGGGCGATGGCGGTGGAGCATCGATACTTCGGCCTGCACTGGACCTTCTCCCCCGTGATCGACCCGAACCTCAACTTCCATAACCCCATCACCAACACCCGGTCGGTGGGGGAGCATCCAGACCTGGTGAAGCGTCACGTTGTGCCATTCATCAAAGGCTTTCAGGACGACAACGTGATGGCCGCTGCCGCCAAGCACTTTCCGGGCGATGGGCTGGACTTCCGAGACCAGCACCTGACGACGGCCGTGAACCACCTGCCGATGGCGCAATGGCGGGAGACCTACGGCAAAATCTGGCAGAGCGCGATAGACTCCGGTGTCATGACCGTTATGCCGGGGCACATTTCATTGCCAGACTATCAGGGGTTTTCTGACAACCCTGAAAAGGCGCCTCCGGCTACGCTGAGCAGTCGGATTCAGGTGGAGCTATTGAGGGAGGAACTCGGGTTCCAGGGCGTTGTGATCTCCGACGCGACGCCAATGATCGGCATGACTGCCTGGGCGTCCAACTCGGAACGCATCGTGCAAAACGTTCTGGCAGGCTCCGATGTCTATCTGTTCGGAGACTCGGGCCGCGACTTCAATATCTTGATGGAAGCTGTCAATGACGGTCGTCTCTCTGAGGAGCGAGTCAGGCAGTCGGCGCGACGGGTGTTGGAGTTGAAGGCGAGGTTGGGTCTGGATCGTGACCCCTTCGGGCCTGCGCCATCCGAGTCTCAGAAGTCCGCGTTCGCCGCCACCGCTCGCACACTGGCGGAATCTGCAATCACGATTATTCGAGATGATGGCCGTCCGCCAGTCTCGCTGGAATCTGGAGACCGCGTGCTGACCATCACCATCAAATACGATGTTCCGTCGGTCAGTCCGCTGGACCTGGAGGTTGTGGACGAGGAACTATCGAGTCGAGGCTTCAAAGTCGAACACTTGCTCAATCCGTCCAACACCGAGCATGCTGAGCAGGCCCCGAATTACGCCGCCGTGTTCGTCAACATGCACGTTTCTCCGGACATGCGGTTAGGCACGCTGAGACTCCCCGGAGGCATACCTGTGCCTCAGTGGATGTCCCTCCACCGCGAGCATCCTCAAGTCATCTATACAACCTTCGGCAACCCCTACACCCTGTACGAGATGCCCCAAGTGAACAACCTGGTCGCGACCTTCGGAACGTCCGACGAGTCCCAGAAAGCAGCGGTCAGGGTATGGCTGGGAGAGTCGGAAGCGCGGGGCAGTCTTCCGTTTACCCAACCCGAAGTGTCCGTGAGACCGATTGATCTGAACGATCTGAACAGCACATGAGGAGCGGCGACGATGGTAGTAGAATCGCCATGCTGAGCCGAGGCGAAGCATCTGGTCGCTTGTGGGCCAACCGTTGATATACTGACGACTAGAGTCTTCGGATGCGTCTTCAGAATGACGAGTCCTCACGCCTGATAACCTGAAAGCCCCGAAGGAGGAACACCGATGGCAGACAACCAGACACTGGACCGCGCTTTCACCAGCGTGATGCAGCGATTTATCGACACGGGACAGGCTCCCCACTACACGGAACTGGCCTCTGACTTGGGCGTCGGCGTCGAGGAGGGGCGGGACCTGCTCCGAGAGCTATTTGACACCGGCATTCCGGCGTGGTTGCATCCAGGGACCGACTACGTCGTCTCCTTCGCGCCTTTCAACAACCTGCCAACCCAGTACCGGATAACAGTCGATGGCCGTCAGTCGTGGTTCGCCCAATGAGGGTTCGAGTCGCTGGCGGTTCGCTGGCTATTCCCTGGCAAGACGGTGCGAGTGGACGCTCCGTGCCTCGACTGCGGAGAGCCTATCTCGATAGAGATGAAGGACGAGGAAATTCTCTCGGTCAATCCCGAGACGAT
>JASLRP010000371.1 GCA_030743915.1 SAR202 cluster bacterium
AGGCGCGACATCCCAAGACTTGGCTGCGCTCACGACATCAGAGACGCCCGGCGGGACAACTGATCACCTGAACTCGCTTCCAGCAGGCGCAGAAGGATTCGACTGGTACGAGGACGCCGCCATCTGGGTTTGTCCTCTACACTGACCTCGCGCTCAAACGGGCAACGCTTGTCAGGATGGGTCTTTCACCCTGTCGAGGGGAATGACAGCGACGGCGTCAATTTCGATCAGGTATTCGGGCCTTACCAACCGACTGACCTCTACAAGTGTGCTGGCAGGGTAGGGCCGCTGGAAATACTCTGCCCGCACCTCGTGAATATCCGAGAGGCCAGACATGTCGGTGATATAAACCGTCACGCGGGCTATGTCAGACATGTTGCCGCCGACGCTGGCCAACACCGTTTCGATGTTCTTCAAAACCTGGTGTGTCTGAGCCTTCATGTCGCCGATGCCGACAATGTTGCCGTCGGCATCCTGAGAGACGTAGCCTGAGATATGCAGAACTTTGCCCTCAGGCTCCCACGCCGCGCCTGAGAATATTCCGAACGGCTCCGGCAATCCAGGGGCGTTGAATGCTTCAGGCATGACAGTTTCTCCTTGGTAATGGGCGATTGGTTTCAGATGAGATTATACTCGTTTGGTAGGCAAGCGTGTCATCGGACTCGCTTTGGTGGCGCTTTGCTGGAACTGACAGAGGACGGGTCGGCTGTGGTAACCTTCACTTCTGAGAAATGGATCCAACACAATCTCTTGGAGGCCGGAATGGCTAGGTTCGATGATCAGGTCGCAATAGTAACGGGAAGCGCCACGGGTATAGGTTATGGTATCGCAAAACGATTGGGCAGCGAAGGGGCCAAGGTCGTTATGGTGGACTTCGACAGCGACCTGGGAGAGCAGGCGGCCAGCGAGCTCGCTGCTCGCGGGACACCCACGGAACTGACCCTGGGAGACGTGGCCGAACCTGACACCGCCGAGCGAGCGGCCCAGCAGGCGTTGGACGCCTGGGGTCGGATCGACATTCTGGTGAACAACGCTGGAATCGGCGGCGTCAACGGCAACATCTGGGAGCTTGACGTCGAGGAGTTGGACCGGGTGTATCGCACCAACCTTCGAGGCGTGTTCTCCTTCGCCCACACCGTCATACCCCACATGCTGGAGCGCGACTACGGACGCATCATCAATATCGCGTCCATAGCCGGCAAGGAAGGCAACCCTCGGATGGTCCCTTACTCGGCCACGAAGGCGGCGGTCATCGGCCTGACGAAATCAGTTGGCAAAGAACTGTCCGGCACCGGCGTCCGAGTCAACTGCGTAACACCCGCCGTCGTACAGACTCGAATCCTGGACGAATTCACACCTGAACAAGTCTCGTACATGGTGGAGCGTATCCCACTGGGACGCACTGGAGAAATCAGCGAAATAGCGGCGTTGGTCGCATGGCTGGCCTCCGAAGAGTGCTCGTTCAGCACAGGCGCAGTGTTCGACGTCTCAGGCGGACGCGCGACGTATTAACTTGAAGATGTAAATACACAAGGGCCGTTAGTGTGGACATCTCTGACATAATATCTGCGATACTGACAGACAACATCAGAATCACCAATCACGCTTACGAGGAGGCTTTGAACGATGATCTGACGTTCGATGAGATCTTGTATTCCAGTGTTTTCGGACACATAATCGAGGAATACCCAGAAGACACTCCTTTCCCAAGTTGTCTCGTGTTCGGAAGAACATTTAGTGATGATCCTGTACATACAGTATGGGCATACGATGATGTGAGACAGATATCGACGCTTGTTACCGTTTACAGACCGGACCCAGGAATGTGGACCGACTGGCGTGATCGGAGGGATCAGATATGACGACAAAAGAGTTGTGCCCAATGTGTAGTGGATTTCTAATTGAAAAGAATGTAGAGACCCTATTGAAAGGCGGCAATGACGTAGCTTCGTATCGAGCAGACGCTCTCGTTTGCTCGAAATGCGGCGAGCGTGTTTATCCTGTTCAATTGGTGAAACGATTCGAGAAAATCCGGAGACAACTGACTCGGGGAGATATATCGGACTTTGAACCGATAGGGCATTCATATAAAGTGACTGTCGAAGAACCCGAATAAAACCTATCGGCTACTCAGAGGAGGAAACCCTAATATGCCCACGATGCTGGCGGCACAGGCGACATCATTAAGAAAAATACGAGCCGATGATATTCCGATACCAGACCCGGAGCCGGGCAAAGTGTTGGTTAAAACGACGCTGGCGTCAATCTGCGGCAGCGACCTTCACATCGTGAATATGGGATGGAACGCTTACGAGTTTCCCCTTCCTCACGGGTACCCAGGTCACGAGGGTGTTGGCGAAGTCGTGGATGGCGGAGGCACCGGTTTTGAGCCTGGAGACCTCGTGCTCACTGCGCCAAATATCTGGGGATCGAAGTGCTTCGCTGGGTACCAATTAATTGACCCGCAGTTCCTGCTCAAACTACCTAACGATGTTCCGCAGGACCACTTGCTCATGGCCCAACAGTTGGGCACCGTCGTGTTCGGCACGCGAAAGCTGCCCTCGCTGGTGGGGCAGACCGTCGTGATAATGGGGCAGGGATCGGTGGGACTGTTCCACGACTTCATGCTCCGACGCATCGGGGCGCATCGGATTATCGCAATCGAGCCTGTCAAAGAGCGTCTGGCTCACGGAGTGCGCATGGGAGTTGACGAGGCGGTGGACGTGACCGGCCAGCAGGCGACCGACGCGATCATGGACCTCACCAACGGCGAAGGCGCCGACCTGGTAGTGGAGGCTGTTGGCTCCACGGCGACGTTCAACCAGTCATTGCAGCTTGTGAGACCGTTGGGCCGCGTCGCGGTGTTCGGACTGCCGGACACCATGGAGCCTGTGCCTTTCGATTGGGACACGTTCTTCCGCAAGAGGCTTGATCTGCACACCGTGTTCGGCGCTCAGGACGAGCCTGGACTTCCGGCGTTCCAGCTTGCGACAGATTTCATCAGCAGTGGCGAAATCGATATGGGGCCGTTCGTGACTCATCAGTACCCCATCGAGAGGGTGCAGGACGCCTTCGACCT
>JASLRP010000372.1 GCA_030743915.1 SAR202 cluster bacterium
ACGAGCCGTTTGCGAAAATCGCGCCCATTTATGTCAAACAATTGTCGATGGCGCGGTCTGGAAATTTACTTCATCCCTTCAAAACCCTCAGTCCGTCCTGACAAATCCTTCATTGACCAGGTAGTCGAAAATCCGTTGGCCGTTCCCCTCTTTTGAGACGCCGACTGTGTCGAGGGTAATCTCGGGATCGACGGGCGACTCGTAAGGGTCATCTATTCCCGTGAATCCGGTAATCTCGCCTCTGCGGGCCTTGGCGTACATGCCTTTGGAATCACGGGCTTCGCACACCTCCAGAGGAGTGTCAACGAACACCTCGACGAAACGCTCGGCGCCGACCATCTGTTTGACCTCGTCTCTTGTAGCCTTGTAAGGGCTGATCGCCGCACAGATAACCGCTCCGCCGTGGCGGGCGATCTCCGATGCCACAAAACCGATTCGCCGGATGTTGGTGTCCCGGTCCTCGGCTGAGAATCCCAATCCCTTGGACAGGTGAGTTCTCACCACGTCGCCATCAAGAACCGTCACTTGCTTGCCCTGCTCCATCAGCAACACCGAAAGCACGTCGGCTGTGGCCGTCTTGCCTGCGCCGCTGAGGCCGGTGAACCAGATGCAAACGCCCTGTTTATCTTTTGGAGGGTAGGTCTCCGCCAATATCTCGGCAACCTCCGAGCGAGTGAACCACGCAGGAAGCGGTGTTCCCTGGCTGAGGTACTGGTCCCTGACCTGGGTGCCAGATATGGAGGCCGTGCGAGCGCCAGACGCAATTTTCGAGACCTGTTCGTATCGTTCCTCGTCAGGCAGATACACAAACTCCTTAAATTCAACGGGCTTGACTCCCAGTTCATCGCTGAACTGATTCATCATATCTTGGGCGTCATAGGGGCCGTAGAACGGCTTGCCTGTGGAGTCGCTGCCAGGGCCGGCGTGGTCGCGCCCAACAATCAGATGGTTCGCGCCGAAGTTTCTTCGTATGATCCCATGCCAAACTGCCTCTCTGGGGCCGCCCATCCTCATCGCGAGAGGAAGCAGCGACAGGAGCGCCTGGCCCTCATCGTAGTAGTTCTCTGTGAGAGTCTTGTAGGTCCTGACTCGAGTGTAGTGGTCGACATCTCCTGGCTTGGTCAGGCCCACGACCGGGTGCAGAAGAAGCACGCCGCCGACCTCTTCAGAAGCCTGCTTCGTCAACTCTTCGTGGACTCGATGAAGCGGGTTGCGGGTCTGGAAGGCCACGACGTTCCGCCTGCCGATGGACTCCAACACCTGACGGGTCTGAGCAGGTGTGCGCCGATACTCACGGAAGTCGGGATGCTCCGGCAACTGAATTACCTGAAGTTTACCCGAAAGATTGTATTTGCCCCACCGCTGCATCTCGGCCACCAGAGGGTGAGCGACATCGGTTGAGCCAAACACTTTCTCGGCGGTCTCATCCACGTCCCACTCGTAAATTTCCTCCACATCCATCACGGCCAGCAGGTTAAATTTCGAGTCTCTGAGAGCGACCGCCTGTCCCAGCGTGACCTGGTCCAGATTATCCACGGGAAGAGTGATTGGGATTGGAAAGAGAGCGCCGTCAGCTGTTCTCATCGTATCCAGAACGCTCTGGAAATCGGCCTGAGACATAAACCGGTCGAGCGGAGAAAACCCGCCCACCGCCAGAAGTTCCAGGTCACAGACTGCCCGCTCGCTCAGTTGAATAGACGGCAGGTGGCTTGCTGATTCGCGAAGTTCATCAGACTCGTCTCCACCGACCACAAGGTCAATGAGCTTTCCGCCAAAAGGGGAGACGAGTATGGAATTTGTATCTGTGGTCGTCAAGTTTCGTACCTCTACTACGTGTGTTGCCTATGTCAATCTTTAAGGTAATTATCAGTCAACTGATTGCGTTTTTCCAGCCCTAAGCAATTCTGCCCCGAAATGGATGGTGCATTCTTTGGGCGTATCGAGTTCCCACCACCATCTGCCGGCCCTGGAATCCTCCCCCATTTCCAGGGGTCGGGTGCAGGGCGCGCAGCCTATGCTGGGGTATCCCTGGTCGTAAAGCGCACTGTACGGAACATCGTTTTTCTTGATGTAATCCCAGACCTGGTCTTCATCCCAATCTGCCAGCGGATTCACTTTCAAGATGCCATCATGGTTATTGTCGATTTCCAGCTTGTCGACGTTCGCCCTGGTCTCAGACTGGTCCTTGCGCACTCCGGTGATCCAGGCATCCAGTCCGCTCAACACCTTGTTCAGAGGATTGGCTTTTCGTATCTCACAGCAGGCAATTCTGGCGGACACGCTGTTGTAAAACGGATTCACGCCGTTGACCAACGTGAAATCGTTCAGTTCATTCTGATCAGGAGAATAGACCTCAACCTGAATACCGTAGCGCTCTCGCACTCGGTCGATTAGCTGGTAGGTCTCAGGGTGCAGGCGTCCGGTGTCGATGGTGAACACTCGAAGATCAATGCCCGCCTGCATCGCCATATCCAGGATGACCATTCCGTCTGCTTGAAAGCTGGTACACAACGCCGCTCCGTGACCGAACCGGTCCACCGTCCATTCGATAACCTGTTCGGCGCCCCAAATCTTCGTGTCTGGCAGCACTGCATCCTTTTGTTCATTGATCTTCAGGCCGGTCATGATCTCTCCCGTGGCTCACTGGTTGGCAATAAAAAAACCCCCGACTCGGTATCAGTCGGGGGTTTGCGTTTTAGCTTGCTCGTTGGCTGGCTATTGGTTCACAACTGTATGTTTCGGCACACAGAGAACGCGCGGAATGAAACATCCCCCCGATTGGGCGCACAACAACAAAGACAACAAGTTTGGGAGGATTGGTTCCGCATATTCATTCGTGAAATATCCTACACACTAATGTGTTGCGTGTCAAACCAGCTAGCCTGCATAAGTTTCGATGTCATCCAGCGCCAGATCGATTCCAAACCCTGGACCGTCGTTAGGAACCAGGTACCCA
>JASLRP010000373.1 GCA_030743915.1 SAR202 cluster bacterium
CACATCCTCGCCGGACGCCCCGGCCTGGATGATTCCTGAGAATGCCAGGCCAATCACCGTGATTGCCAATGCGGCGCGCCAGCGGGAGGTTCTGGATGCTCGTGGGTTCAATCGGTTGCCTTTCAAAATCAGGACTGTTTGTTGTGCCTGATTCCATTATGCTGCCGGCGTGTTGAATCAACCTGAATGTAAGGTCACAGAATGCTGACATTTGGCTGACAAACCTGAACGGCAGGCTTATGAGGCGTGCGTCATCCGAAGTTGGGACTGTGGGGACGATACGCGTGGGTAGAACCGGAAACCTGAGCGATCGATTGAGTTCAGACGCCGTATGTTGCGACCATTCTCATTGCCGCCAGATATCTGGCGGCTCAAATCGAGGTGAGAAAAAAGGCAGTAAATAGTGACGTCGGGAAGCTAGAAAACCCGCCCATTCCTGCGCGGGTTGGCGTCCGAACTTCAGATTATCCGAGGCGCCATTCGGTGCCGTCGGGGCTGTCTTCAATGGTGACGCCCAGGCCGGACAGTCGGTCCCTGATGCTGTCCGCAATATCGAACTGGCGAGCGGCGCGAAGCTCAGTTCTGACGTCCACCAACATCTGGACAAAGGGGCCGGCGTCGGACGACTCATTTGTGTCATCCAGAGTCACGCCGAGGACTCCGCTCAGCTCCCTGAGAGTGTCCTGGGCGCCAGAGACGTCTGTGCCTTCATCCTTGCCCCTGTTGATCTCTCGGACAAGCTCGAACATCGCCGCAAGAGCTCGCGGCGTGTTGAAATCGTCGTCCATCGCCTCAACAAAACGGGCCATCGATGCGCTGGCGTCGATAGCGGCCCCCGCGGTTGTAGATGGGGCCGGGCGCACCGCGTTTTTCAAGCGCTCCAACGCTCGTTCCTGACTCGCGACATTGGCCTCCGTGTACAACAGCGGACTGCGGTAGTGGGAACTGAGGAAAAAAAGGCGCAGGGCGTCGGGAGAAAAGCTATCGAGAGCCTCGCCCACGGTGATGATGTTGCCTATGGACTTGCTCATCTTGTCTTCGCCCAGCCTCAACATCCCGTTGTGCATCCAGAACCGAGAAAACGGCACTTCATCGGTGAATGACTCTGATTGGGCGATCTCGTTTTCGTGATGCGGAAAGATCAAATCCTGTCCACCGCCGTGGATGTCTATGGTCTCGCCCAGGTACTTGATAGACATGGCGCTGCACTCGATATGCCAGCCAGGCCTTCCCATGCCCCAGGGGCTATCCCAAGCAGGCTCGCCGGGCTTTTGAGACTTCCAGAGGGCGAAGTCCATCACGTCCTCTTTGCGTTCGTCAATTTCCACTCTGGCGCCAGCCATCAGGCTTTCCAGGTCGCGGTGGCTGAGTTTGCCGTAATCCTCGTCCTGCTTCACCCGGAAATAGACATCTCCGGCGACGGCGTACGCATACCCCTTCTCCACCAGCCCCGAGATGATCTCGATGATTTTTTCAATCTCCGAGGTCGCTCTGGGATACTCGTGAGCGCGGGTCACGTTCAATGCGTCCATCTCGGCCAGATAGTCGATAATATTGCTCTCGGCCAGATCAGATACCTTGACTCCCGTTTCGATGGAGGCGTTGATCATCTTATCGTCTATGTCCGTGAAATTCTGGACGTGGCGAACATCGTATCCTTTGAATTCCAAGTACCGACGGACAACGTCGAATATGACCGAAAACATGGCGTGGCCGATATGAGATGCCGAATACGGCGTGATACCGCAGACGTACATATTCACCTTGCCATCCTGCGGGATGAGCTCTTCAGTTTTGCCGGAAAGTGTGTTGTGAATTTTCATTAACTGTCATCAAGTGTGGCCACTGCCATGCAGGCGATTCCTTCACCTCTTCCCATGAATCCCAGGCCGTCGGTCGTGGTTGCTTTTACGCTGACCAGACCGTCAGAGAGGCGCATGGAACGGGCAAGGGTGGCTCGAATTTCAGAGTTGTAAGAATGGAGCTTCGGACGCTCGGCGAGTATTGTAGCATCAACATATTGCACTCGCCAGTTCTCTTCCGCGATGATCTCGACAGTCCTGGTTAGCAGGATCGTGCTGTCGATTCCCCGGTATTGCTCGTCTCCCGGTGGAAAGTGGGTCCCGATGTCACCGAGGCCAGCCGCTCCCAGAATTGCGTCGATAATTGCGTGGACGAGAACATCGCCGTCGCTGTGCCCGGCCAGTCCGTGGGTGTGGGGAATCTTGACGCCTCCCAACACAAGAGCGCGATTCTCGGCCAGTGGATGCACATCGACACCGATGCCGGTCCGCGTTGCCATCAGGCGTTTCGCCCCAGGGGCAGGGTTCGTGCGGTAAAGATTGTTTCTGCCAGCGCAACGTCTTCGGGCGTGGTGACCTTGATGTTTTCGTAGGAGCCCATGAACACTTTCACATCTGCGCCCAGCGCTTCGACCATGCCTGCGTCGTCGGTCGCGTCATCGTTGACCTGCTTGTGGGCTTCCATGAGTAGCTGAGAGTCGAACACCTGCGGAGTTTGCGCGGCCCACAGAGTTGCGCGTTCCGGGGTGGACCTCACGACCATCTCCGAATCGACAATCTTGATCGTGTCTTTCACCGAAACAGCCGCCGTCGCCGCGCCTGTCTCACCGACAACTTCGAGGCCACGAGCAATAATATCGGCGCTGACAAATGGCCTGGCGCCATCATGAATCATCAAGATTCCGCAATCTGACAGCATTTCCATTCCGTTGAAAACCGAGTCCTGCCGTCGCGCACCGCCTGCCGTGACCGCAACGACTTTGCTCAATCCCAACTCAGTCACAAGCCGTTCGCCGTCATCCTGCGCTGATTCAGACAGCACCAGAGCGATCTTGTCCACATCAATCGAATGTTCAAAAACCTGAAGGCTGTGGGCAACCAGCGGCTGGCCGGCCAGCGGGAGAAATACCTTGTCAATTCCTTCCATCCTCCGGCTTGACCCTGCGGCCACAACAACAACCCCCACCAATTGGCGGGGGTTTGAAGTCTTTTGGTCTTGCGGTGAATTCAATCGCTAACTCCGCTTGGGTTGAGCAAAGATTATACAGCCTGCCGCTGTTTGAAGCACGCGGGTAACCAGGACATCCATTTCCTGGTTTACGTAGGAGTCTGCCGACTCAACCACTACCATCGTGCCATCCTCCAGGAACCCGACACCCTGACCGATCTCCTTGCCTTCCTGCACGATCATCAACCTCAATTCCTCTCCCGGGAGCAAAACAGGTTTGATGGAGTTCGCCAACTCGTTCACATTCAGCACCAAAATACCCTCGATCTGGGCAACTCGATTGAGATTATAATCGGTCGTCATGATCGACGCGTGAAGCTCTTTCGCCAGATCGACCAGCTTGGCATCCACCTCCATGCCGTTCTTGTATTCGATGTCCAGCACTTCGGTATGGACTGCGGTTTCCTGTCGGAGTTGGTTGAGTATTTCAAGGCCCCTGCGACCGCGGTTGCGCCTCATGGTGTCTGAGGAGTCAGCGACGTGCCTGAGTTCGTCCAGAACGAACCTGGGGATCAATACCGTTCCCTGGAGGAAGCCAGCGGCGCTGATGCCGGAAATTCGCCCATCGATAATGGCGCTGGTGTCCAACAGGATCTTGCCAGAGTAGCCATTAGAAGACGCGACGATGCCATTCAGAGTTGAGGATCCTTTGATCTCCTGATCCGGGACGATGCGTTTGAACATGTCCCTGCCGGGCGCTGACATGATCATGGCACCCAGATAGGCGAGAAACAGGCTCAGGGAGATCGGCAGCGCAACGCCCAGCCAACCAGGCACCCTCGAAACAGGGATGGAAATCAGGAGAGCGACGATCAGCCCTACAACCAGGCCTACGGCGCTGGACAGAAGCCTGGAAGTCGTCACGCTGTGGGTTTGATCCACGAAGTTGCGGATGATCCTCGAAGCAAGCCACGGCGTGACAGCCAAACCAACGATCGTGCCGCCGATGGTCAGTCCGAAAACCCAGGGAGCATACAACTCCGGGCCCCAGGTGTCGGCAATGTACTCACCGAGCCTCCAGCCTCCAGTGGCGAGTATTGCTCCACCGATCATGCGGGAGATAATGTCCGCGAACATTTCGCCAGTTACACCTTACGACACAATCCCTACCGTAGAACTATGCCCGCGCGATTGGCTGACCGAATGCGCAAAGTTGCGAAGCAGGGCTATTCTGTCCTAGTTTTCAGCATACACAACGATAAGTTGAAAGGACCGCTCCCTCGCTTAGACCCAGAATAGCACCCTTGCTGTATAGTGTCAAAATGTCAGATCGTGTCAAGATTTGTTGTAGGATTAACGCAAATACAAGCAATTTGATCAACAAAGAACGGTCTCTATTTGTTACGTGGTTAGTCCAGGTCTGGATGTGACTATGCTGAGCGCGTTATTTCGGTGGACCAAACGATTGGCAATGGCAACATTGGCCGCTATCGTGGTCGTCGTCGTCATAATTGCCGCGACGCCACAGGGACGGACGGGGGTTCAGACGGCGCTCTTCCTGCCCCAGATTCTGCCGGATTTCCCGGTGAAGCCGCAGGAATGGTTCACTGGCGCACCGTCCAGAAGGGATGTCTCATATCCGAACGCGTCGGGCAATGGGATCGCCGACGTGTATGTGCCATCGGGAGACGGCCAACACAGCGCGGTCCTCCTGTTCCTCGGCGTCAACCCGGCCGGAAGGGACGATCCACGAGTCGTGGGGCTTGCGGAGGGTCTGGCTCGCTCTGGCGTGGTGGTCATGATTCCCTGGTCAGACACCATGACGCAGCGACGGATTTCCGTGGGTGATGTTGACAATCTGGTCCACGCATTCCAATACATGGTCGAACTTGATGAAGTGGACCCGGAAAAGGCAGGCATGGGCGGTTTTTGTGTTGGAGCGTCTTTTGCTACCGTCGCCGCCCAGGACGTCAGAATTCGCGACCAGGTCAAGTTCGTGAACTTTTTTGGCGGCTATTACGACGCTCGTGACCTCGTCGCCTCAGTGGTCTCGTCCACGAGATTCGATGACGAAGATCAAGAGCCGTGGCGCCCTGACAGTTTGAGCAAACAGGTCGTGCGTCTCCATTTGCTCGAAGGTATCCGTGATTCGGACGAACGGACGATGCTAACCCAGGTGTTTATCGATCAGAACCTGGCTTTGGACCTGCCAACTATCGAGGCCCTGTCGCCAGAGGCTCGAACGGTGTACGAACTTCTGTCCGGCCCGGACGTGTTCCGGGCCAGAACGCTCCTGGAATCGTTGCCGCCTTCGGCCCTCGCGACTCTCGAGGCCATTTCTCCGGTCACGAACATCAATGATTTGAAGGCCCGCGTGCTCATCATGCATGATCGAGAGGACAATCTGGTGCCCTCTGAGGAGTCCCGTCGGCTCGCGAAAGATTTGGCCTCCCGGGGTGACAGCTACTACACTGAATTTTCGTTGTTTCAACACCTTGACCCAACTCGGCCAGTCAGCCCTCCGATCTATGTGAAGGAAATGTGGAAGCTGTATTTGCATATGTATAATGTGCTTCGGGAGCTATCGTAATTGGTCCGATGACCTGACTAGTCGGGCGTGCCCAATTGCGATACACTTGGCCCGTCGGGTATCCAGAACTATAACCAATCGAACCGATGGGTGCCAGGAAGACCCTATCACCAGACACCCGTTCGAGCTGTACGCTTGACCAGGCAACCTCATTGAATCAAAAAATAGGAGACAACATGGCTTACGAATTCAATCACGTTCACCTCAAAGCTCCGGACCCCAAGAAAACTGCTGACTGGTACGTCGAGGCGTTCGGATTTACCATCGTCAGCGACACGGTGAGGCCCGTCGGCGACCGGTTCATCAGGTGCCAGACATCTGATGGCGTCGTCATAAACATCTCCGGCGCCCGCACGAACGAGTCGATGGGCGTTGGGGACGAGGACGCCCACTATGGCCTGGAGCATTTCGGCATCAACGTCGACGACATGGATGCCGAAATCGAACGGCTGATTGGCCTGGGGGCGACACTAAAAGAGGGACCAATGGGCAACCCGGGTGGCGGCCCGACCATCGCCTTTATCGCCGCCCCAGACAACACGCGAATCGAACTGCTCCAAATGCCGTAATCATTCGTCAGACAATCCTGAAAAGATTGTCGGCGTGCCTCTGGTCCAACGCGAGTTGTTGAGGGGCGCGCCGCCCTTGCCCCCATCGAAGGAACACAACATATGCCCAGAAATTCTTTCTTTCCAAACTTAGATAACAAACCTTCCGGATTTTCGCCAGCTACCCGAGTCGGAAACATCGTGTTCTCATCTGGCCAGGTGGCCGCAGACGCCGACGGCAACGTGGTTGGAGAGGGTGACGCCGGCGCGCAGTCCGAGCAGGTTTTCAAGAACATAGAAGCTGCTCTCAACGCGGCAGGCGCCTCAATGTCTGATGTGACCAAGATCACCGCGTTCCTTTTGAACAACGACGACTATCCTGCCTACGCCGCAGCGCGGGCCGAGGCCTTCAATGCTCCAGGCCCTGCCAGCAGCACGGTGTTCGTCAGCAGTCTTGTGAGTCCGGCCTTCCTCGTTGAGGTCGAAGCCACAGCCGTGGTCAGCGGCTAGGAGAGCCCGATGGCCGAAGACTGCCTGTTTTGCAAGATTCGCGATGGCGAGATTCCCAGCGACATTCTCCACAGGGATGAACACTGCTTTGTGATAAGGGACATTGCGCCCACGGCCCCGGTCCACCTTCTGGTGATACCGGTCCAGCACTTCACGTACCTCACGGGGATGACCCAAGAATTCCAGCCCACTATCGGCGCCATGTTCGCGGTCGCCAAAGAATTGGCCGATGCCGAAGGCATTGTTGAATGCGGGTACCGGCTGGTCATCAATCAAGGCAAGAACTCAGGCCAACAGGTCCCTCACCTGCACCTGCATGTGCTTGGCGGACGCCCGATGGGGCCGCTCGCATAGCGCCATATGGTCAAACTGCCAACGGCTATCGAATCCCGACTCATCGAACTCCCCACGGGACTGCGGGACCATGTCGAACGCGCCCGTGAGGTTGGGCAAGAATTGGCAATCAGGCACTGTGTTGACGCTGAGACCGTCGATCTTGGAATCGCCGCCCACGACCTGGCCAGAGCTTTGAAATCCGATACACTGCTCTCCGAAGCACTGAGTCACGGCATCAATCCAGATATAGTCGAGCGCCACGAACCTCTGTTGCTCCACGGGCCTGTGGCGGCGCAATGGCTGGAG
Source organism: SAR202 cluster bacterium (assembly GCA_030743915.1). Classification (GTDB taxonomy): domain Bacteria; phylum Chloroflexota; class Dehalococcoidia; order Lucifugimonadales; family UBA1123; genus UBA1123. Next base: position 7,261 of record JASLRP010000373.1, read on the forward strand.
CATGACGACCAGTATGAAAATGGCCCCGTCATCCAGGCTGTCAGATGGCACACTACGGGCTTCGCGGGCATGGGCGAAGTGGAAAAGACGGTGTTCCTGGCAGACAAGCTGGACCCGAACAAAGTGCGGCGCTATCCGTACCTGAAGAAGGTGCAGAATCTAGCCATATCTGATCTGGACAGTGCGATCGTGGAATATATCGACCGTCAGATAGAGTTCCTGTTGGAAAGAGGTTTCCTCATTCATCCGGCCAGTTTGGAATTCAGGAATCATCTAATTGCAAGGCAAGGCTGACAGGTCCGTCAACTCCGGCAAAGGCCTTCGAAGACCGGACCAGCGCGTTTATTGCAAGAAGCGCACGCTCACAATTGACAGGCCGATAAATACGATAATCAAAAATATCGTGAACCTGAACAGGGTAAGCTCAAGGCCTCGACGAGTCCTGAATGAGCCTTCGGCTGACCCGAACAGCCCTGATCCCTGGCCTTTTACCTGCACAAGTATGACGGCGATAACAAGCACCGACACTATAATCTGAAGAATATTCACGAGTGTGATGGACAATTATTGCTCCGTGTTTTCGGATGTTCGGATACTATTCTACCGTAATTTGCGGCGAATGCTAACTCAGACGGTTTTTCCGATACACGTTCATAACCGCGGCGGCCAGTTTTTCAGAATCGTGACGTATGGGCCGTTCCGAGTTGGAGAGGTCCGCCAACTCCAGTTTCGCAGGCGCAATTGAGCGTCCGTCATCCACAACCGGATCTCCGGGATAATCGGGTCTCAGATTCAATTTGGCGTTGTTCGCGACCACGTAATCGGCGATTTCTCGGAAAGTAAACTGTCGCAGAGTTTCCATGTGTTCGGCGATCGCGAATCCCTGGGTTTCGCCTACCTCGGTGGCCACATTGCACGCGTAAATGACCGGAGCCGATGTCCGTCTGATGGCGTCGGATATATCGGGAACCAGCAGATTTGGCAGAATGCTCGTGTATAGGCTCCCAGGGCCTATCACCACAATCTCGGCTTCTTCTATCGCCTGGACCGCGAGCGGATGGCCTGGAGCATCCACGGGATCAATGGATATCTCAGCGATCTTCCCGCCATGGTGACTGATATTCGATTCGCCCTCTACGACTACACCGTCAGTGAATCGCACCTTCAGGCTCAGGTTCGCCAGCGTCGCAGGGACCACCTGACCGCGCACGGCCAGGACATGGCTCGATTCAACCAGCGCCTGCTCGAAACTCTGGGTGACATGACTCATCGCGACGATAAACAGATTTCC
>JASLRP010000374.1 GCA_030743915.1 SAR202 cluster bacterium
GCCGCTGAGCATTTTGGGAATCCACTCGTCCTGCTGTTCCTCGGTCCCCACGCGGGTGATGGTAGGCCCGACCATGTTGACCGCTGTGCTGTTGGTGTACAGGCCCCCGATTCTTCCGATCTCCTCGGAGAATATGTACTGATCCATCAGGGACCGCCCGAGGCCGCCGTGCTTCTCCTCCCAGGGGATGCCCAGCAGACCCTTAGCTCCCAGCGCCCGCATGAACTCTTTTCCTGCGGGGCCAGGACCAAGGTCGCTGTTGTCCTGCATCTCCACCTCAAGCTCAGGCGTGATGAGGGACTCGATGATGCCGCGAACTTCTTCGCGCCATTCATCCTGTTCGGGTGTGAATCGGAAGTCCATTGGGGGTTCTCCTCAGACGTTGGCCGTCAGCCGACAGCGATCAGAATATTGGTCGATTTCAGACAGCACATACTGCCATCAACCACGTCATCGCGGATTCAGCATCCTGGCTGAATCCTGATTGCTGATAACTAACCCTACGCAGGCTCGAACACCGGGATCGCGATGTTGCCCTCGCCCTGGTCTTCCCAGGTCAGCTTGACCCGCATGCCGCACGTGATGTCCTCAATGGGATTATCGACGCCCACCACGTTGGTCATTATGCGGAAGCCTTCGTCCAGATCGACATAGGCCAGAGCGTACGGGCCGATGTCCTTGAAGGCGGGGTGCCGGCTCTGCATGATAACGCTGAAGGTGTAGACTTCGCCATCGCCCTTGGACACGTTCCAGGTTGTGTCCAGGGAGCCACAGGCGTTGCAGTGCGCCCGGGGATAGAAGATCACCTCGCCGCACTTGTCGCAGGTCTGATATTTGAGTTCATGGTTTTTGGTTGCTTCCCAAAACGGCTCTGTGTCCGGCTCCGGGAATCCAGGCTGTGGTCGCAGTGGTTTATCTGTGGTCATATTTTCTTTCCTGATTGTTGGCTGGGTAGGGGCGGATCTGAAAGACCCGCCCACGTATGCATATGTTTACGAGGTTAGTCTGCCGCCAGAATCGTGACACCGGTGGCGTGGCGGGAGCCTAGCTGTCCGCCGTTGCCGACGGCCACGGCCAGTTTGGGGTCGTTGATCTGGGAAGTGGACTCGCCTCGAAGCTGTCGAGTGGCCTCCAGCAAGAGGAATATACCGCGCTCGCCCGGATGGTTGGAGGACAGCCCTCCACCGTCGGTGTTCAGCGCGGGGCCGGCTGGGTCGTCGAAGACGAGATGGCCCTGAGCGACGTAGTCTCCGCCTTCGCCTTTGGCGCAGAAACCGAGGTCCTCGATCAGGCACATCACGGTGATGCTGAAGGAGTCATAAACCATCAACGAGTCGATCTCCGAAGGCGAAACTCCGGCATCGGCAAAGGCACGAGGGCCGGACTGCCCGCCAGCGCTGACGGTTATGTCTCCGCCGTTCTCGCGATACTTGGTGGCCTCGCCGGCGCCGATTAGCCATACAGGCTTTTTGGCGGTGTTGCGAACCACATCTTTGGACGCAATGACCACGGCTCCGCCGCCGTCTGAAATCATGCAGCACTCCAGCAACCGCAGGGGCCACGCGACCATCCGAGAGTCCACTACGTCCTCGGCGGTCAGCTCACGGATGCCCACGAACTCCAGATCGGTCATTGCCTTGACCGCTTCGGGGTTGCGCATGGCGTGTTTGCGGGTCGCAATGGAGATCGCCGCGAACTGCTCGTTGGTGGTGCCATACTGATGCATATGGCGTGCCTTGACCATGCCGTAGTTGCTGATCAATGTCATGCCCCAGGGGGCTTCCATGTTGTTCTGCGGGTTGTTCGGGCCGCCTCCGGTGTATCCACCAGTGCCGATGGCCCGGCGGTCCGAGTGAGCCGTGGAGCCATAAGTCAACAGCGCGACGTTGCACTTGCCTGCCGCAATCATGGCCGCGGCGTGGTTGGCGTGGAACTCGTAAGATGTCCCGCCGACGGATGTGCTGTCGATGACCTTGGGTTTGATTCCCAGGTATTCGGATATTCCCAAGCCGCCGATGTTCTGGTGACTGCCGGTGTCGTAAACAGCATCCACGTCGGACCATGAAAGTCCGGCATCCTCCAGCGCTCTTGCCGCTGATGCGGCCTTAATCTGAAGCGCGCTGACCCCTGGGCCAACGACTCTGGAAGGATACTCGTGAATACCGACAATTGCGGCTTCTCTGGTTTGCGCCATGCCCCACTCCTTTGTGTGTCGAATTTGCCGCAAAGTTAGCACACGCTATGAGCGTCGTCAATGTAGTTGGGAGCCGGGCAGTGATACAATTGTGAATATTGCTCGACGGACGCGCGGTATGCAGATGGAGACGAAATATGACAACTAAGCAGGCCCAGCACGTTACGCGTCACAGATTCAGTGTGGATGATTACTACAGGATGGCTGAAGTCGGAATCCTGACTCATGAAGAACGGGTGGAACTTGTTCTTGGGGAGATCGTCGAGATGGCGCCCATTGGCGACAGACATGCTTCGTCCGTTGATAGACTTGCTGAATCTCTTACGATTCAAATTAACATGAGGGCGATTATACGCTCACAGAACCCGTTGCGTCTAAATCAGGACTCTGTGGTACAACCAGACCTTGTGCTGTTGGCGAGACGGGATGACTATTACGCTTCAACGACTCCCGACCCCAACAGTGTGTTGTTGCTTGTCGAGGTGTCTGACACCACTCTTCTTTATGATCGAAATGTGAAACTCCCTTTATACGCTCGTTCTGGAGTTCCAGAAGTCTGGATCGTGGACTTGCAATCAGGGCAACTAGAGGTCTTTACTGAGCCTTCGGACGATGGTTATGGTTCGTCTCGCACATTGAGTTCGGAAGACTCCGTGTCTCCTTCTGCCTTCGACGACATCTCGCTGGCCGTCGCCGACATTATTCCGTAGCCAGGCCACATTCAGGAGTCTAAACCATGGCTATCGACGCTGAAGTTCTTCGGAGGTTTATGCGCGGCAACCAGTTTGAGAAACTGGAAAAATCCGAGTGGGCAATAGGAGATTTCAAGAAATCCGAGTCAGAACATAGCCTGTGTGTTGGCCCTGACAAGACGAAAAGAGGGAGGATCGACGTGCTTATCAAAGAGCACGATGGTTCGGTCTCCATAATCGAAATCAAGTCCACCGATTGGAGCGGCATGGCCTCGCATAGAGTCAGGCTGAACGCACTCCGACACATTCGTCAGGTCATGAAGTACGTGTATCCTATTTGGGAGAAGGGAGTTGACGTGGTTCCAGGCTTGATTTATCCCAAAGCTCCATGCTCGCCTGAACGTCGTGAACAGGTCGAAACCATCCTGGAGGAACACCTCATTCAGGTCGTCTGGGCCAACGAACGAGTGTCTGATTGAGCCATCCCCACGACTGGAGTGTTTCGTAAAGGCGCCAGTTGGTATAAACTATCCTAAAGCGCGTTTTGAGGTGGATATTTATGGCTGCGTGCCCAAAATGCAATTCCGAATACGATCCCGGCGATGGTCTGAGCATTTGCGGTGAATGTGGATCACGATTGGCTGAGGTTCCGCCTGTTGCGGAATCGACGCCTCCTCCGGCGCAGTCCGCTCCGGCGACCTCTACGGATGGCTCAACGAAGTCGAAGACGAACGTCGTTGGCGAGCACAACATCACGGGCGAACGAGTTACGGTTATCCAGGGCGGTGATGCTGCCACAGCTGTGCAGTACTGCAAGATTGGGAACGAACGGATCGGTCTGGGTGAAGACACTTTCAGATGCCCGGAATGCCTGAAAAGTCCCATCTGCGTCGATCATTTCAATCCACCCAGGGGCCTGTGCCAAACTTGCGTCAAATCGGCTGAAACCCTCGAGATGCTGAACCGAGACGAAATCGTTATCGACCCCATGGGGCAGGTCGTCGAGAAGAGCAAGGTCCGAGCGCAGGATGGCACTCTGGTCACCGAGGACGGTGAGCGCGTCGCCAACATTAAACCCACAGTTTGGTACGCTCGGCCCAGTCAGACCAAGCGAGCCAAGCAGTGGCACGAGATCAAGCCCAAGCTCCTGCAGCGCGAACAGCAGGCCGTGGCGTCGATGTACCCTGGGATGAAGATGGGCACGACCAAGGCGGGCAGCAAGTTTTGGGCGGGCGCTTTAAGCACAAACACGGGCAATACCTACGCTGTCCGTATTCAGTATCCCCCCAACTTCCCGTACATGCCTCCCAAAGCTTATGTCACCAACCCGAAAATCGAGGAGAGCCGGCACATCTACAAGGACGGCCACCTGTGCCTGTTCCACAAGGACGACAAGGTCTGGCAGGCCCAGACTACGGCGGCGACGGTGGTGTCATGGGCCGCCCTGTGGCTCCACTGCTACGAGGTGTGGAAGGAAACCGGCGAATGGCCCAGGCCGGAGCGCGATCAGGTCGTCGTCAAGACGGAGTATTAGTCGCTCCGCGTTCCGTCAGACTCTTCAAATCAATCCCGCAACATTCCTCCACGCGGATGAGACATGCTTTTAGTTCTGAGCGAAGCAGCGCACGATTATCTACTGACGCTGACTTCGGGCGCCTCCAATTCTGGCCCCCTCACTCCTGCTGGCCTGACGGCGCAACTCAACTCAGATGAAGACCTAATCAGGCTCTGGCTGGATGGCGAGACGATTTTCGAGGGAATCGGCAAATCTCAAGCCATTGCGGTCGTTTCAGAGAGCGCTGGCAAAGGCGGCGGGACTCCGATTCCCTTCGTCGCTGTGTCTGCCTCATCGGACGGAGGCATCAAAGCCTCTTTCACGCCGGATTCTGGCGGAGTTAAAATCGAGTGCGAGATTGAGATCGTCCGTCTGGACACCGACGTATTCAACCGTGTCCAGGGCATATTCGACACCGGACTGCTGAGGCCCAAGACTGTGGCGATTATCGGTCTGGGGAGCGGCGGAAGCCTTGTCGCTCTGGAGCTTGCCAAGTCCGGCGTCGGGAATTTCGTCCTGGTGGATTTCGACCGACTGCACGCCCACAACATCTCCCGTCACGCCTGTGGACTGTCTGACGTGGGTCGATACAAGACCCGCGCCGTCCGAGACAAAATCCTCCAGCACAACCCCCAGGCTCAGGTGATCTGCCACGAAGTGGATGTTACGGAAGCTAACGAGTTGCTGTGTCAGGTCGTTGTAGATAGCGATCTGGTAGTGGCGGCAACGGACAGCGAAGTGAGCCGGTATATGATCAACGAAGAGTGCCTTCAGGCAGGCGTCCCGGCAGTGTATGGAGGCGCCTACGAGCGGGCCTTCGCGGGAGAGGTTGTGAGAGTGATTCCCGACCAGGGCGGATGCTACGCCTGCGTTCGTCAGGGGATGGCCAGAGTTGTGAGGTCCGTGTCCGCCGACCAGGTCTTCGATTACACCGAGGACACAGAAGACAACGACACCTTCCAGGCCGAGCCGGGCCTGGGCATGGACGTAGGATTCATCGCAATGATACAGGCAAAGGTCGCGCTGATGACGCTGCTGAGAAACGAAAACTCCCAAGTGGGAGACATCGAAGCTCAGATGGTGGTGTGGACCAACACTCCGAGGCCGGAAGACGGAAAACTGTTTTCCGAACCGATGGCCCGATACTTCATCAACGTCCCAAAATCCCCGGACTGCGTCGCTTGCGGAGAGCTGGCTGAAAGCTGAGCGCTGCCAGTCCACCCCCTGACACCTGAACCCTGAGACCTAACATGAAATACTACATCTCAGAAAAGGCTCTGGAGTCCATGGAGCGTGAGTGTCGAAGGTCTCCCAACACCGAGACTGGAGGCATCCTCGTTGGATATCGGGCCGATCAGGATGCATCTGATGACTCGAAGGTTATCATCACCCACGCATCGGGGCCGGGGCCGGAGTCCAGCGCGTCGGCGACCCACTTTGTGAAGGACACGCCGTACCTCCAGTCGGTGCTGGAGCTACTGTTCCAGTACCATCAAGTCAACTACCTGGGCGTGTGGCACAAGCACCCTGGAGACATGTCCTGGCCAAGCTCCGGCGACGTGTCCAGCGCCATGCAGGAGATCGAGGGCGGGACGGTAGGACTTCAGGAGCTAGTGACCCCCATAGCCACCATGAACTCGGGACGGGTCGAGATACACCCCCATGTCATCAGAGACGGTTCTGCATTGCCGGTATCCTGGGAGTCCGTGCCCCACGATCAACTCCCAGACGGACGCTCAGTCGCAAACCAGTGGCACGAGACCGAGGCCGGCCTGAATCGCCTGAAAGAGGAGATGGCCGAGTTCGAGGCTCAAGACATCGAAGTCGAAGTCCGCCGAGGCGACGACGGCACCTACCGCTTCCACGCTTCGCTGGACGACAATCCGACTCGAAAACTCGTCCTCCTATGCCACGCCGACTACCCCATCACACCACCGGATGCGGCCTTGTACGACTGCCCGTCTGGGGATTATGAGCCTGTGGACTCCGAACCTCTGAGCGGTTGGGACCTCACTTGGCGTCTGGCGGATGTGTGTGTGGCGCGCGTCTAGCTCTTTGACGAAGCATGTCAGTCGCCATGCCCAGGTGATTCGCCATGCAGACGAAAAGGAAGGATTAAGGCGGCCTAGTTGACAATCACGGTGAGACTGTTGTTGTCCTCAATGGTTTCGGCTACCTGTCTGATGCCGTCGGCGAACGCCGTGAAGGTGTGCGAGCCAGCCAGTGCTTTCCAAGTGAAAGTCTCGGTTGCGGATTGTCCGGCTGGGATCGGTGGTACAGAGTCTGCGTTGAACCTGGTTGTGGCGCCGTCTCGCACATAATTGACTGTAGAGCTTAGAGCGTTCCCAGGCCCCTGGTTCTTGATGGTCACCGTGAAGGTTACGGTGTCTCCAACGGACGGACTTTGGGGTGACCATGTGATACCCTCGACAACGAGGTCAGCGAGCAGAGCGTTATCCCAGGTTATGGTGAGAACGTTGTTGTCCTCGAGAGTTTCAGCTACCTGCCTGATGCCGTCGGCGAAGGCCGTGAAGGTGTGTGAGCCAGCCACTGCCTTCCAGGTGAAGGTCTCGATGGCGGACTGTCCGGATGGGATCGGTGATACGGAGTCAGCGTCGAATCTAGTTGTGGCTCCATCCCGTCCATAGTTAACGGTTGAGGCGAGAGCGTCTCCAGGCCCCTGGTTCTTGATGGTCACGGTGAAGGTGACGGTATCTCCGACTGATGGGTTTTCAGGCGACCATGTGATGCTTTCGACGACCAGGTCAGCGAGAACCGGCGCTGCGGGAGTGGGCGTCAGTGTGGGAGTCGGAATTGCTATCAACACCACAGGCGAGTTGCTTGGAGTCACGATATCTAGCGGCGTTGTTGGGACAGTCGTTGCAAGTGACTTGGTCCCAGTTGGTGGCGTCCGGGTCGGCGTTGGCGTCGGACTGGCTGTGGGCGCGGGCGTGGCCGTCCCAGTTGGAGTGGCTGATGGCGTCGGAGCGACTGTCGCGGTTGGAGTGGGCGCGACAGAAGTTGGCTGGGGCGGAAGAGTTGGAGATGGAGGCGCCAGAGTTGGGACCAACACGGGGGTTGGTGTCGGGCTTGGGCTGGCGGTTGGGACTCCGGTGGGTGTATTGATGGGCGTCGCTATTGCTGCGACAACCTGAGTTGCGATAGATGTTGCGGTTGGCGTGTTGGAGACGGGCTGCACCGGGGGAACCGAGGCCACAGGAGGCATCTCACCCGATTCGCTGATATTGCCGTTCAACGCTCCGCTGACGATGACCACTCCCGCTCCCCCGCCAATAACCAGCAGCCCGATAATTACTATCAAAAAAGTGGTTGGAAAACCTCGCCCTCGCTCGGTCACCGGGAGGTCGAGGACCTGGCGATAGGCGACAACGCCCTCTTTTTCGATGAAGAACTGCTCCTGCCCGGACGAGCCGGAGTACCGACCCTGGGGTCGAAAGGACAGGGTTATGACGTAGTGGTCTTCGGTGTCCTCTTCAGACTCGACGGTGAAGGCCATGAGAACGTCGCGAAGCTCTGCGCCGTAAGCGCCTGGCTCTCGGCTGGCGGTCTGCATGGCGAGAACGCGGGCCTGATCCAGGGAGATATATCCCGCGACCTCGCCCGTGTCGTCGATGTCGAAGGAGTCGAATTTCTTGTCTTGTGAGTCCGGTAGGTCTGGGTTGTCCTGGTCGTTAGCCATTTATGCGGGTTGCCTCATCCAGCGGTGAATTTGTTCAGTCGAGGGGCCCAATGTGGTTAGCCCGGCAGATTTGATGCTTATTATTCGGCCAGTCTCAATTCGGCGCCCATGCCGGGTCGTGATCAGGCGTGCGTTCGGTCGTAAGCCTGGTCTGGCTGGTCCCGTCGGCGTTCATCACGTATATGTCGTGGCCTCCGTCGCGGTTGGACTCGAAGGCGATTCTGGAGCCGTCGGCTGACCATACGGGCACTGAGTCTTCATGGGGATCGTTTGTAAGACGGGTCTGTTGGGACCCATCAGAGTTCATCACGTAGATTTCGCTGTTGCCGTCGCGGTTGGAGCGAAACGCGATCTTGGAACCATCAGGAGACCAGTCAGGCTCAACATCCCATTTGGACGAGAGTGTCAGCCTCGTCGGTTGGGAACCATCGGTGTTCATGACGTATATATCGTAGTTGCCGCCGCGCTTGGAAAAGAAGGCGATTCTTGAGCCGTCAGGCGACCAGACGGGAATCGAATCAATCTCAGAGTCGTCGGTGAGTCTGGTCTGTTGGGAGCCGTCGGCGTTCATCGTGTAGATTTCAATGTTGCCATCGCGATCTGATTGGAACGCGATTCGCGTGCCGTCAGGAGACCAGGCAGGCGCGAAATCGTTTCCCGAGACGTTGGTGAGTCTGGTATGTTGGGACCCGTCGGCGCTCATCACGAAAATCTCGAAGTCGTCCTCGGGGTTGGAAACGTAGGCGATTTTGGACCCGTCAGGAGACCACTCGGGAACATACTCATCAGCGGAACTGTCGTCGAGCCTGGTCTGTTCAGACCCATCGGCGTTCATCACGTGTATTTTGTAATCGCCGTTGCGCTCGGACACGAAGGCGATACGCCCGGACGTAATCATCGGTGGTTGCTCGTTGGCAGGTGAGGTTGGTTGAATCTGCGCCTGTGCCGATAACTGAGCAGATTTGGTAGTGATGTCTGGCACGGCTGTCGTCTGATCTGCGGGGTTCGGCGAGTCTATCGACGAAGGCGCATTAGATGGTCTGGGCGGGACACTCGCTGCGATCGGCGGCTCGTCGGGAGGAGTAATTGTAGAACTGTCACCATCGTCCAATGTGCCGCTGACGATGACCGCAACCGCTGCCACGCCAACCACAAGAAAACCGACGATCATCAGAACAAGATTCGCTGGGAGTCGTCGCTGTTGCTCGGCCCGATGATGGACGACCTGACTCTCTTGATCTTCTGGCCGTTCTGAGTTGTTCTGGTCTTCTAACATAGATGCGTCGGGTTATGATCCGATAATAACCGCCATGTCAGTCGCGCCTGACGCTTGAAGCCAGATGAAGCCAGGAAGCTACGCTGGGCTGAGCGAATTGTCGGATCGCAGGTGTTAGCGCTGGCGCTCGTTTGCCTGACGACTGAACGGCTCACTTTGGCGCCCAATGAGGGTGGCTGTTGGAGCTGGAGTCTCCGGTCAGCGCAACTCGGGACGAGCCGTCGGCGGCGAATCGGTAAATGTCGTTGGCTCCTTCGCGGTCAGAGTAGAAGATGATCTCCATGCTGTCGGAAGACCAACTGGGCCAGAAGTCGTTGCCGTCGTGGAAGGTCAACCGCTTCGCCACTGGCGTTGCCGAGGCGGTGGCGCCTATATTGCGAATGTAGATTTCGTTATTGCCGTCGCGGTCAGACACGAATGCAATCTTCGAGCCATCGGGTGATGGCCGAGGGTGGAGGTCTGCGATGAAGTTATTGGTCTCCTTTGACAGGCCAGAACCATCGGGATTGATCGAATAGATTTCGTTGTCGCCATCGCGGCTGGACTGGAATATGATTCTCGACCCGTCTGCGGACCAGGACGGGAAGTCGTCCACCGCGCTGTTTTTGGTCAGCCTGACCGCGCCAGAGCCATCGGATTTCATTACGTATATCTCGAATTGGCCCCCGTCCCTTTTAGAGACGAAGGTCAACTGCGAACCATCGGGCGACCAGGAAGGCGCGCTGTCCAGGCCACTGTTGTGGGTCAGGTTGCGCTGGTTGGAGCCGTTGGCGTCCATGAGGTAAATCTCGTTGTTGCCGTCGCGCTCGGACTCGAAGGCGATCTGTGTCCCGTCCGGCGAGAACGCCGGGTAACCGTCGAAACTTGGCTCGAAAGTCAGCCTGGTCTGGCCTGTGCCATCTTCGGCCATCGTGTATATCTCGTCATTGCCATCTCGGTCAGACACGAACACGATATCAGGCCGGGATTGCCATCTTGGATATATCGGGAAGCTGTTGTCGAAATCATTGCTTTCAGGAATGCGCTGCTCGGCGTCGATGACCAGTTCGATTTCGTGCTCGCCAGCTTCGTTGATAACCAGCGGCTGGTTGAGTTCGGAATGCACGGCTCTGGAATCGAGACGCGGGACCACGAATCTCATCTCCAGCCTGCCATCCACCTTGATGCCGACGACGAAAGGCTCGGTAACGGCGACGGGCGAATCGTTGGTGATGGCCCAGTGGACGTATATCTCCTGTCCAACTGTGAAATTGTCCTCAAGGGGCGGGGGAACGTCCAGGAACGAGGACGTGACCGCCGATGTCACCAGAGGCCCGTCCCACTGACTCGGGTGGGCCGGGACCAGATTGGGAGGCTCCTGCGGTGTTTTTGTGGGCGTCGGAGTCGGCACATTTGTGGGCGGCTTGCCTCCGAACTCGTCAAACTCGATTACGAAGGGCAGGCCTCCTCCGGTGCCATCTTCTGCCAGATCATTCCAAATGCCGCCGAACGCGCCGAAACCTGCCTCGACGAAATCCTCGTTGCCTTCGTTGTTGGGTTCGCCGGAGGCCCAGGCCTGGAAGGTCATCGGCTCGCCAGTAATCCAAAGGAACTCGCCTTCAGAAACGTGGTCAGACAGACCTATCCAATAGCCGCCAACGCCTTGCTCCTCCACGAGATTGGTCACGAACAAACTTTCTCTAGCGTTGCTGATGGTGACCAGATGGCCGTTTTCATCCTCGGAGATCATAGCCGCTTCGCCCCAGGGGACTGCGAAATCGACCACCAGATAGTAGTGCCCCTCGAAGAACACCGCCTCTTTGGGAATCACGATAGGCGTAGGAGTGAACACCAGCGGGGTTGGAGTTGCGGTGGGCGCAGGTGGGACGAT
>JASLRP010000375.1 GCA_030743915.1 SAR202 cluster bacterium
AAATGTCATGCGTGACTATATGCGACACCGGAGCGTGGATTTTCGAGCGCAGCCGAAATCAGCTTCTCATACGCCAGATCACAGGGGCAAAGGTCAAGAGTGGGATCACGAAGAGTGATGCTTGGGACTTGTCGGAATGGAAACTGATCGGAAGGCGTTATGATCAGATCGGCATTTAGAACACTTGACTCGTGCGAAAATGCCAGTTGAACATACTTGGAATGATATCTATTATATGCGAAACCGTCAGGAATGTCAACTTTCGCGCCCAGAAGAGCATAAGTGGTTGCCATGAAATGTTAAATATAGATACTTTGTTTGGCAACCAGTGAATTACGAGATCGACATACCTCTATTCTTCAGTAAACTGCGTGATCGAGCCCTCCCAACAAATCCAACTCAATTGCTGGTTTACCCTGATAATCATCACCGGCCATCCCACCCAAGTTGGCCGGATTATTGTGTCACTCATGCCACGGGAATTGTGCCACCGAGCGTTACTCAGTAACTGACTTCCACTGAGTTGTAACGTTGTTCTGCGACTAGGAACCCTCCTCCACACTGCCTACGATGAACCGGACGGCGAATCGAAGGAAGTAGCTGGATCCAGGAAGTTTCGGAACGCAAACCGAAACCCTGAAGCAGACTGCTGATACATCTGAGGAGACACAATTGCGCAAGAACACTGTTACCAAATTCCTGGGACGCAAATTCAAATTGGGCCGAATGTCCATTCCGGTATGGCTTGTGGGTCTGGCCGTGCTTTTGGTGGCAGCGGCCGCGGGTCAGGCAGTTGGGCCTGTCCTCAGTGGAGGAGTGCAGGGATCGGCGGGACTGACTGTTGAGCAATCAGTGCTTCTGAGTTCAACCGCATCAGACCATTCCGTCGTCTACGCATCCCCCCACGGAGACGATGCCGTGGTCACTGTCAACGATGACGGCACGGGGTTTACGGCAGCCATCGAAATGCATGTGGGGGACACGCTTGACCTCATGCTGGACGTGGATAATGTGAGCGACGCTTCGGCCAACGCCATCATTGAGCTAAGTGTTCCCGGCGGCCTGAACGTAGAATTGGAAGAGGATGGCGGCGCATCTGGTCTCGCGGAAGCGCAGTTGACCCGGAACTCATGGCTCGCGACTGTGGACAGTGGCGCCACAGGCACCATGAATGTAACCATCTCGCCGAAAGACGACCTCCGACCCGGATTCTATACGATCACCGGTCGGCTGGTGCAGGTGGCGAACTAAGCCTCAGATAACCGAACAAACGAATATGGGACGGCCTGTTGCATCGCGTCAGGCTGTCCCATTTTTGCTTTTGCTCCCGGAGCGTGCATTAGAAGATCAGGTCGGTTGACCGTGATACGGGCCATTGTTAAACTCAGGCTCGATCCCCCGAAACCTGAGAACCCCACAATCGCGCTGGGAGGTTGGCAACATGGAGTTTGGATTCACGATTCCCAAAAACACCGATGGCGACGGGCTGCGGCGTTTCGCAGGCGCGGTCGAAGACCTGGGATTCGGCTCTGTCTGGGTGGCCGATCACATCGTCCTGCCCTCGGAGGAGACCGATCAGTATCCATACACCGAGGACGGGCGATTCACGGCTCAGGCGGACGATCCTCAACTCGATGTGTTCGTGACTCTCAGCTACATCGCCTCCGCGACCACGCGAATCAAGGTGGGGACCACTGTGGTCATCGTTCCCTATCGCAACCCCATCGTTCAGGCCAAGATGTTCACGACGCTGGACACGCTCACAAACGGTCGCGTGATCTGCGGCGTTGGCGTGGGTTGGTGGAAGGAGGAGTTCGACGCTCTGGGAGCCTCTCACGCCGATAGAGGGCCTGTCACCGATGAGTATCTTCAGATATTCAGAATTCTGTGGAACGAGGAGTCCCCGGAGTTTCACGGTCAGTTCTACGATTTCGAGGGCATCAAGTTCGCGCCAAAGCCGGTGCAGAGTCCGAGCATTCCGATCTGGGTAGGCGGCCATACCCGCCGGGCCGCGCGTAGAGTCGTCAAATACGGCGACGCCTGGCACCCCACTCGCCAGACTCCCGAGCATGTCGTCGCGATGGTCGAATATATGAAGGGCTATGCTACCGAGCAGGGACGGGATTATGACGAGATAGGGATATCGCTGAAACGCAGCCTTCATTTCACGGACATCGGGTTTGGCGAGTCTGCGGGCATCAGGTCGAAGGCGGCGGTCATCGGCTCGACTCAGGATGTGATAGACGACGTTAAGGCGTGCGCGGATCTGGGTTTCGATCAACTGAATTTTGACTTTCGTTCCAAAGATGTGGACGAATGCATTCGGACGATGGAGCGCTTCGCTGAGAAGGTCGTTCCTCAGGTGTGATCTGGCATGGCCAACGCAAACCGTGTCAACCCGATTCCTCGTCAAAAATTGCTGACGGAACTGCTCAAAAGCGTATCCCGGGCTTTTTACCTCACGCTCAGAGTATTGCCAACCGGTCTCAGAGAGCCGATTGGTCTCGCTTACTTGTTGGCAAGGGCGGTTGACACTATTGTTGACACACGATCTCTTCCCCGGGACGAGCGCGTCCGATTTCTACTTTCACTGCGCAAGCAGTTGCAAGAAGGAGTTGATTTGGGGGCGTTAAACGAGATGACCGAATCGCTTGTCGGACAGCAGTCTTCTAACTCGGAGCGCCGCCTGCTGGAATCGCTCCCACAGGCATTTGAATTACTGGAGGCGATGTCCACTCAGGACGCGATTCGCGTGCGTGGCATCGTCGTGACTCTCACCCTGGGGATGGAGTTCGATCTCACGACTTTCCCCGATGAAGAGTCTGGAGAGTTGAGAGCGCTGGAAAATGCAGACGACCTCGACCAATACACCTACATGGTGGCAGGGTGCGTCGGCGAATTCTGGACAGACATTTCAGTGGACCGAACTCGGGCGTTGAGAAAATGGGACCAAACGGAAATGTTGGAGTTGGGCGTCCGGTTCGGCAAGGCGCTTCAGATGACGAATGTGTTGAGAGATGTGCCTGGAGACTTGAGAATCGGCAGGTGTTATCTTCCTAAATCCGAGCTGGATGCTCTCGGAGTTTCGCCCGAAGACCTGATGTCGCCTGCAACGGGAGATAGAGCGCGTCCAGTCTTGGCAGATGGGATTCGGTTGGCCTTGGACCACTACAGTTCTGCCGAATCCTATCTTTCGGCGATTCCGAGACGATGCGTTCGGCTTCGGCTGGCCGTGGCATGGCCTCTGTTGATCGGTCTGGGCACTCTGGATGTTCTGGCGAAAAACCAGCGATGGCTGGACCCAGATCATCCATCCAAGGTCAGCAGGGGCTGGGTGTATCGTATGCTAACCGTGAGTGTGATTGGGATACTTTCCAATGATTTCATGCAGAATTGGATCAAACGCCTGAGACAGAAAATCGACCGGGCGTTGTAGCCGTGCAGAATCCTGGAACCCTGGTCGTTGACCTCCCGAGACACCCGCATTTAGAATGGGCGCGTAGTTAACCGCGCCTGTAGAACTCGCCACGTCTGATTTGTCGTCACAGGAGAGAAAACGTTGAAGATCACGAAGATCGAATCCTTTGCAACTATGCCGCCTAATGCCCGTTCCAACTACGTGTTCGTCAAGGTTTCGACAGACGAAGGCATTGTCGGCTGGGGAGAGTCCAGCATTGGCGCTACCTCTGTGGCAGGCGTAATTGAGGAATTCGGCGAGTCGATCCTCGGAAAAGACCCTTTCCGCATCGAGGAACATTGGCAGCACATGTACCACCTCCATCACAATATTCGAGGTGGAGCGATTCAGATGGCCGCGATATCTGGCATCGAGATCGCGCTTTGGGACATAAAGGGCAAAGCGCTGGGCGTTCCGGTGTACGAGCTTTTGGGTGGCGCGATGCGTGACAAAATGTGGGCTTATGGCCGATTCGACGGCGTGGATCCAGACGACGCTGTGAGAAACGCCACATCTTTCACCGCCCAGGGCTACACCGCGCTCAAGGGGGACCCTTTTGGACACCAAGGACTTTACACTACCGCAGAATCCGAGCGCGATGCGCTCGCTAAGGTCGCGGCGGTGCGAGAAGCTGTTGGCGACGACGTCGAATTGCTGATCGAGGTCCACGGACGCCTGACTCCCAGCGAGGCTATTCGCGTCGGAGACGCTCTGGAACAGTACCGGCCTTTCTTCTTCGAGGAACCTGTTCCGCCTCAGAACGTGGACGCCATGCTCAAAGTCGCCAACGCCATCAACATCCCTCTGGCAACCGGAGAGCGCATATACACCAAATGGGGGTTCAAAGAACTGCTGGAAAAACAGGTGGTTGCGGTGGTGCAGCCCGATGTTTGCCACGCTGGAGGCATCAGTGAACTGAAAAAGATCGCAGCGATGGCCGAGACCTATTACGTCGGGTTCGCCCCTCACAACCCTTATGGCCCGATCAATACGCTTGCGGCGTTGCATGTCGACGCCTGCACTCCGAACTTCCTGATACAGGAAGGTGGTCACGCCCCGTGGTACAACTCAGTTATCATAGGCGAATTCCCAGGGCAGAATGATGGATACTTCGACCTTCCAACATCTCCGGGCATAGGCATTGAAATGGATGAGGACGCGATGAAGAATTACCCTGCAGGATCCGTGGATAATCCCGGAGGTTATCGAGGAAGATACACTTTCGGATCCAAACAGCAGAGCCACTGGGTATAGCTATCGGACAATTTTCGAATCTGATTGCGAGAATCGACACCCACCAAAACTTAGGAGCAAAAATGAAGATAACCGGATATTCTACTAGAGTGGTCAATCTGCCGAGGCCCGTTGGCCCCCTAGGAGGCGGCCCAGGAGCCAACGTCGCCACCTTCGTCACATTGAAGATTCAGACGGATGAGGGGGTCGAAGGGATAGGTTACGCCGGGTTCGCCAGTAACGTCCTCACGAAGGCCCTGAAGGAAGCTTTGGACGGTCTCGCGGGACTGACGGTGGGCGACGATCCCATGATGACCGAGGCGATCCAGCAACGTCTAATGGTAGCCGGCGGTGGCGGCGCTCCTGCCGGACTTGTGACGAGAGCAGTCTCGGCTATCGACGTTGCGCTGTGGGATATCAAGGGCAAGGCGTCAGGACACCCTGTTTGGAAACTGCTGGGCGGGCATCGTCAGCGAGTCCCGACTTATGCTTCCGGATATTTGTGGAGGACATACGACCTCGACGCTCTGGCCGAAACTGCGCCCAAACTAGTGGCGGACGGCTTCAAGGCGATGAAGTTCCGCATGGGCGCTGAAGATTCACTGTCCAAGGAGCTTGAGCGTATGAAGGTGATGCGCGAGGCTGTCGGCCCGGACATCGACATCATGCTGGACATCAACCAGGGATGGGACGTGAACCAGGCCATCACCGTCGGCAGGGAGCTGGTTAACTACGATCTGTTCTGGCTGGAGGATCCGATTCAACACCAGGACTATTCGGGAATGGCCCGAATCGCCGACGCTATCGACACCCCTATCGCATCGGGTGAATATCATTACGGCATCGTCCCGTTCAGGCACATGCTGGAGGAGCGATCCATCGACATCGTGATGGCCGACCTGCTGAGAGCGGGTGGCCTGACTGGCTGGATGAAGATTGCTCACATGGCTGAGGGTTACAATCTGCCCATCGTCAGCCACCTGGCAACCGAGGTAATGGCCCACGGAGTCGCGGCGGCACCCAATGGCCTGACCATTGAGCACATGCCCTGGACGTTCGACATGTTCACCGAGGAGCCCAAGATCGAGGACGGCATGATGGTGCTTCCCGACGCTCCGGGTCTGGGCATCGAGTTCGATGAGGAAGCCCTCGATCGCTACGCGGCTTCGTAGCTCTACTCGTTGGCGAAGCTTGCGTCGGTCTCGGTATATCGGTCGTATTCAATGAGTTGATAGAGTTCAGCGCGGGTCTGCATTTTGTCCAGCAGGCCCGTCTGGGTTCCTGTGGCGTGAAGCTCTTGGAAGGCCATCTCTGTGGCTTTGGCCGCGACTCTCATGGCCGTGACCGGGAATATGACGATCTTGTAACCCAGCGCGCAGAATTCGTCAGCCGATAGGTAAGGCGTTTTGCCGAACTCGGTCATGTTGGCCAGTAGTGGACCGTCCACAGCGTCCGCATATGCCCGGAACTCCTCAGGAGTTTCCAGAGCTTCTGGGAAGATGATGTCGGCCCCTGCTGCGCGATACATGCGCCCCCTACGAATGGCCTCATCCATGCCGTAGATGGCCTTCGAGTCGGTGCGGGCCACGATCAGAGCCTCGCGTCGGGCGTGACTCGCCGCTCTCAGTTTCTGGACGAACTCCTCTGCGGGCACGACGGTCTTTCCGTCCAGGTGACCGCATCGCTTGGGCATCACCTGATCCTCAATCTGGATGGCCGCGGCTCCGGCGTCCTCGAGGTCTCGCACTGTTTTGAACACGTTGACAGGCTCGCCAAATCCGGTGTCTGCGTCCACGATCAGCGGCAGACCGCTGGCCCTGACCACATCTCGCACAGCCTGAGTGAGTTGGTCGAGCGTGAAGAGTCCGATATCAGGAATGCCCAATCCGGCAGAGAATGCCGCCCCCGAAAAGTACAACGCCTCGAACCCAACATTTCGCGCCATGATTGAGGCCATTGGATT
The DNA here is from genome assembly GCA_030743915.1 of SAR202 cluster bacterium. GTDB lineage: Bacteria > Chloroflexota > Dehalococcoidia > Lucifugimonadales > UBA1123 > UBA1123. The sequence continues at coordinate 6,654 of JASLRP010000375.1, forward strand.
GTAAGCGCCGGGGACGGACAGAGGACCATCGCGATCTATCAAATCCTTCAATTGTTGAGGGTAGTTCTGCTGAGCGTCATCCAACAGCCAATGCATAAAATCACCTGCTAACTGAACCCCTGAAATCTGGCGCCTAGAGAAGGTCCTCGGCCCAGTAGTATTGACCGTGAGTCTGGATCAGGGAGTGAGGATCGTCGTCAAGAAGATTGCCCAGGGTGGTTTTCGTGACCTCCAGCGCCTCGTCACCTTCGGGACTGGTGGCCATTTCAACGGCTTGCTCCTGGGACGGGAAGGCTATCCATCTGCCCCGATCGTCCTTGAATGCCCACAGGTCGGTCCCCTGGTCCATGTCCAACTCGGCGATGCCGTCCTGGAATGGCCTGACGCGCTCGTCGGTCGCCCCATGTTCCTGGAGGAAATCCACGATGGCAGAGCGCATGTCGCTCTCGGTTTCTTGTTCATTTCCTGAGAGATTGTTGCGTTGTTCAGGGTCGGCTTGCAGGTGGTAAAGTTCCGATTCCCGGCCCTGGGGACTGGCGATCATTGCCCAACGGTCGCTTGTGCCGGTGATCGCCTCCACAATGCGCTGCGAACCTGCCCACCCGTCGAACAGATGCCCGACAGCGGGTTGCTTGCTGGCCCCACCGACAATGGGCGGGAATCTTCCTGAGAAGGCGAATTGCCGCTTCGAAGCGGCGCCAGTATCCGCAAGCGGCCAGAACGAGTGGCCTTCGGCGTGAGCAGGAATCTCCATTCCGATTCCCTCCAGAATGGACGGCATGATGTCCTGGGGCTGGACCAGACCGTTTACCCGCTTGCCCTGGCCGATGCCGTCTGGATGGTATGCCATCAGCGGAATTCGGGTCGTGATTTCGTAGAGGTTGCCCAATTGACCGCCGGGTTTGCCTTCCAGGCTGTGCTCGCCGAACAGGTGGCCGTGGTCGGTTGTCCAGATTACCAGAGTGTCCTCGAACAGGCCCAATTTCTCTATCGTGTTCATGATGTATCCGACCCAACGGTCAACCAGCGTGACCTGCCCGGCGTACAGGGCGCGGACGTTGGCCAGCTCGTCAGGAGTCATGTAATCCCACCGTCCGTACTGAGGATACAGGAGCCTCTCGCCGGCATACTCCGGGTCAGCATAGAGGGCATGATCGTACCAGGGCGGGTCGAAGGGCTCGTGAGGGTCCCACATGTCGATGGAGAGGAAGAATTTGTCGTGATTGTAGTTGGTTTCCAGCCAGTCGATGGCCGCCTGCGCTATTCGGGCCACTTTGTAACGCCGCTCGTGGCGCAGGCTGCCCTGATTGCGAAGGTAGAGTTGAGTGCCCATGACGCTGCGGAGCTTGTGACGTTGAGCAGGCAGGGGAGTCGGGATGTTAGGGTCGGTGATGTAGGGGTCTGCGTGCTGGCCACGCACCCACCACCAGGCGTCGAACCCACGGGTGTAGTCGAAGTTGTGGTATCCCAGCTGGGGCGGGTCGTAGATCAACTGCGAAGTGTAGCCTTGGGCAGACAGCATCTGCGCCAGGGTCACGTCCTCGGGGGAGAGCGGCTCCCATCCTCGGGTAGGGAACCCGTAGCGTCCCACGTTGATGTCCCACCGATTGGGGATCGTTGGGTACGAGGCGATGTACGCCTGATCGAAAACCGCCGAACGCTGGGCGAAGGCGTCCAGGTTCGGTGTCTTGATCCAGGTGTTTCCGTAGGCCCCAAGATGGTCTCTGCGGAAAGTGTCGTTGATGATGAGTATGACGTTCATATTTGCATCCTCATGGAGTCACACCGCCTCTGTCTTCCTGAGGCGTCCAGTCCTCGCCTGCGGCATCATCGGGGTCGAATCCAATGATATCCTTGCTGGACTCGATGTCCCAGATTCTGAGAGCGTTCTTCGACATGCCGTGAACGATGGCGTAACCAACCGACTCCGGCGCTTCTATAGATCGCTGAATGACCTTGGCCGCGTCACGATGGCTGAGCCACAGGGACAGGGCCGAAGGATGAAAGGTGGGGTCATCAGGAGTCATCACCCAGCCGATTCGGATGCAGATTACAGAAAGGTCGTAGGCATCATGAAAATAGCTGCCCAGCGATTCGCCGAACGCTTTGCTGACCCCGTAGTAGCTGTCGGGACGGATGTCGGTGTGGTCCAACATGCGGAAGGGGCGACGGACCTCGGATAGCCGTCCATCGTAGATCGCCTTGTACGGATCCTGCTTCATGGGATAATAGCCGACGACGTGATTGGTGCTGGCAAGGATTGCTCGCTTCACACCGGCTAGCCTCGCAGCCTCATAGACGTTCCGGGTCCCGATGATGTTGTTCTGCAATATCGAATCCCAGGAAGCGGACGGACTGGGATCAGCCCCCAGATGCACGACAACATCCTGGCCTTCGAAAGCAGGCGCAATGGCATTGAGGTCCGACAGGTCGGCGACATGGGATGTCGGGTAGTCGTGGTGCACAACGTCCAGGCCGGTGAGTTCGTAACGGTAGCCCAGCCTGTCTCTGATGATCCCGCCGATCTGGCCGGCGGCGCCTGTCACCAGGACGCGTTTTTTGTTCGTCAAAGCGCTCCTCCAGGATCGTCAGTTTGGGTCGAAATATGTGACGTCGATGATATAGAATCTCTGCGGTGAGCGCAGAGAAGGTTACGACTGTTGGATGGCTTGCAGCAGGATGTAGATCGCCACAGGCAGGATAATCAGCCACAGTATTCGTCTGGGGCCTAGCTTGAACACGTCGAACACCCAATGGAATTACAATAAGACTACAAAGATACCGACCGACCGAATGTTAACACAAGGATATTCAAGAAGGCTGAATCGGATATGAGCTACAAACTGATCGCTCTGGATATCGACGGGACAATCCGCAGCGACGAATACCCATTGTCGGAACGGACCCGGCAGGCCGTGCACAGGGCGCGAGAGGCAGGCGCGCTCATCACGTTGGCGACAGGCAGGACGTTCAAATCGGCACTCAGGCAGTCCAGCGATCTGGATATCACGACTCCGATAGCCTCGTTTCAGGGAGCGCACGTAGCCGACCCGATAAGCTGTGAAGTGCTCTGGCACATGCCTTTGACTCAGGAGATGACCCGCATCGCGATGGACGCCCTCAGGCCCTACGGGTTGGAGGTGATGGGTTATCGGGACAATGCGGCGTTTGTGTCCGATGTGACGGAGTGGACAGAGGGCTACGGCAAGCGCAACGCTGTCGACGTAAAGGCGGTTGGAGACCTGGGCGCCTATTCTGCTGATTCGATGACCAGACTGGTCGTTCGGGGGGACGATGACGCAATCGAGCGTTTGGAGGTTGATCTGAAGTCAAAATTCGACCCATCCGATCTGTACATTACCCGCTCGTTGTCGTACTTCTGTGAAATCTTGCATCCAGACGGCGGCAAGGATAAGGCCCTGAATTGGTTATGCGAGTCCAACGACATTCAACCGGAGGAAACGGTCGCCTTCGGAAACGGATATAACGACGTCCAGATGCTGGAGTGGGCAGGCTACTCGGTAGCCATCGGCGGGGCGGTCCCTCAGGTTTTGGAGGTCGCGGACACCGTGGCTCCACCGATTGAAGAAGACGGAGCTGCTCAGGTGATCGAGGGTCTTTTGGATAGAGGTTTGATCGGATGACCGAAACTGGGACACCCCCAACCATCGTTGTGTTGGGCGGGATAAATGTGGACCTGGTCGGCTCGACCGCTCGGATGCCGGCTCCAGGCGAGACGGTGTTTGGCGAGGACTTCCATACGGCACCAGGAGGCAAAGGGGCGAATCAGGCTGTGGCCGCCGCCAGGCTGGGAGCCGATGTGAGGATGGTCGGTCGGGTGGGGCAGGACGCGTTTGGCCCCGTTCTCTTGGAAGGTCTGAGGCGCGAAGGTATTGACGTTTCGGGCGTTGCTGAGGACCCGGATAACTCTTCTGGCACCGCCATGATTCTATTGGATGCGGACAAGCAGAACTACATCATCGCGATCTACGGTGCCAATCTGGTCTATGACGAGACTCAATTTGAAGCAGTCGATATTGCGCTGAATGGCGCAGATGTGCTGCTAATGCAATTAGAAGCTCCATTGGAACTGTGTCAATATGCCGCCCGGAAGGCCAATGAACTGGGCGTAACCGTCGTCTGGGACCCGGCCCCAGCGTTGGATCTGCGAAGGGAAGCCTACCGACTCTGCGATGTCCTGACTCCAAATCAGGTAGAAACCGAGTTCCTTACAGGGGTGGTAGTCACCGACCCATCCTCTGCCGAAATCGCCGCTGACAGACTGTTGGGATTTGGCGTCAAAGCCGTGGTCGTCAAGTTGGGCGAGCAGGGGGCCTATTACGCAACTTCAGCGATTCGAGGTCACGTCCCGTCGTTCGAAGTAGAGGTTCAGGACACGGTGGCGGCCGGCGATGCATTCGCCGGGGCGTTCGGGATCGGATTGTCACAGGGCCTGCCTTTGGAGGAAGCGGTGCGATTCGGCTGCGCGGCGGGAGCGCTGGCGGTCACGAAAGCTGGCGCTCAAGAGGCAATGCCGACACGGGCTGAGGTCCACGACCTTTTCAACAGATGAATTTCTTGCGCGATGCGAGACTTTCAATCAAGTTGCGTGTCTGATCTCTGACACCGACTTAATCCCGTTGAGTTCCAATATGTGGCTCAACTCTTTGTTGATCGACCGGACGATCCCCGGGCCGCGATAGATGAGGCTGGTGAGAATCTGCACCGTGTCGGCTCCGGCGCTCAGAGCTTCGAAAGCGTCCCGACCGCTGAAGATGCCTCCCACGGCGTTGATGGAGATGGATTCGCCCACCGCTTCCCGCATCTCGCGCACCATTCTGAGCATGGCGTCATAGACCAGCTTTCCGCTCAATCCGCCGCTGCCGACTGCCAGCCTGGAGTCTTGTATGGGCTGAGTGTTGGCTACTGTCAGAACGTCCACGCCTCGTTCGGCGCAGAGGGAGGCCAATTGAAGTATCGTCGCTCTGGTGTTCGCGCCATCGCCCCCTGTTGCGGTGGATGGGAACGGCGGCAGTTTCACGAACAGTGGCTTTCGGCGAGCATCGTTAATCGCGTTCAACAGATCGGTCAGCACGTTCACGTCATGAAAGACTCTCAGCCCTGCCGTGTTGGGCGAGCTTATGTTGATCTCTACTGCCGACACGTAGGGTTCGACGCCCCGATGGCAGGCGACGATCTCGTCGATATCCAGACCTGAAACGCTGGCTACCACAGGTGACATGAGATTTGGAAGCGCTGCCTCCAATTGGGTCACAGCGTGGTCGAGTCCCTTGCTTGGAAATCCGTAGGCATTCACCAACGATTCATCGCTTTCGTACCTTAACACCCGAGGTTGGGGGTTGCCGGGCCGAACATCCCGAGTTACGGTGCCGCCAATAACGTAGCCGAATCCCAGTGAGGTTAGAGAGGGCAAGACCTCGAAGTTTTTGTCATATCCTGCGGCCAGGCCGATGGGATTTCGCAGCGCGATTCCGGCAAGATCAGTCCGAAGGGACGGGTGATGATAGTCCAGAACGAAAGAGAGAGCTTCCCACATCGGCCCCATTTTCAGAGACCGCTCCGCTAGACCCTGGGCGGTCTCCGGAGGCAGCCGAAATAGTAGCGGCCTGACAATATTGCGGTATGCGCTGGGATTCAGGATTAACGCCATTGGTCCTCACTTTGTGTTTCCGGGTCAGACTTCCACCCGGGCCATTTCGTCTCTCACCACGATCCTTGCGACGTGGGTCAGCAGAAAATCTCTCTGCTGATCGAAATCCAGATTTTCCCAGTTGGACAGGACATTATCGTCGGTGTCTGGATTGTTGGCTTTCTTGGCATTCAAGCGGGCCTCGTCCATCTCGGTCATGTACTCGGCAAGCTCTTCCAATTTGGCCGCGCCTCGGGCTGTCTTTCTCATCATCTGGATGAAACGCCTTTCGGCGTTTTTCACTCTCTCCTCCCACACGGCTTCCAGTTCAGGTTTCTGGTTTCCGTTGCGGGCGCCGGAGATGCCGCTTTGCTTTGCCTGCAAAGCCAGAGACAATTGCGGCACGATTGTGCCCTCAAGCAGCGGAGCGCGCCAGGTATGGTAACCGCATACGCTCTGGTTGTTTCTGGACTGGCACTGGTAGTACCGATATACACCGCGATGTCGCTTGCCATCCTTGTTGCGCCACGACTGGCGGCGGGTAACGCCCATCATTTTGTTGCCGCAGTATCCACAGTAGACAAGGCCCGATAGCAGGAAGGGTTCCGCCCGCGACACTCGGCCCACGGGCCTTCGCGACCTCGTGACATCCTGGGCTTCCCTGAATGTGGCCGGAGGTATTGTGGCTTCATGAGAACGGGGAAGGCGGAGTCCGAATCTTGTGTACGTCCCCATGTAGACCGGATTTTTCAGCATGTCGCGGATGCTGACGACGTTCCATTTTCCGCCTCGACGTGTCTGAATGTCGCGCTCGTTCAGGTGCTGGACGATGAGCCGCAAACCCATGTCCTCTTTGGTGTAGAGCTTGAATATCAACTCGACGACCGCCGATTCTTCCTTCACGACTTCGAGGATTCCGCTGTCGCCGTTTCGGTAACCGTACGGAGGCCTGCCCAGTCCCTGGCCTTTCAGGGCGCGAGCCTGCATGGACTCCTTGATCTTTGCGCTTCGTGTTTTGGAGATGCCGGTGACGCCCAGAACATGAAAGGCGTTCTGGAGCGGGCCGGGAAAATCCTCGTCGTCGCAGGTGACTTTCGCTCCGCTATTTTCAAGGAAAATGTACGTTCGGGCGACAGATTCAAGATCGGTCCCGATGTGACTGGAGTCGGGTATCACAACCAGGAAATTGGACTTGGACTCCCGGATGAACTCGATCATCTGGTCATACTGCGGATAACGACCGTCGCCAGAGGCGTTGAGATCACCGAAGGTCTTGACCTGCTGGTGGAAATACGCATCGCAGTACTCGGCGAAATCGTCCCGAAAATCTATCGAGGATTTGGCTGTGCCGTTTTTTTGTGTGGTGGCGTCGGCGCGAAAGTATCCGATGGCTCGCATGGTTTGCTAGGCTATCACCAGTATCCTTGTGCAACTGCTGCATTGCACGATTTCCTGCGTCGTCCGCACTTTCTGAAGTTCGTGAGTTGGCAGAGTCAGCCTGCAGCCCAGGCACGCTCCGCGTTCCACCAGGGCAACCGCCTGACCTCCCCGCCTCTTTTTCACCATATCGTAGGTGGCCAGCGCTATGGGAGGGTACTCGGCTGCCATATCGTTTCGCTGGTCGTACAGATCGGGCAGTTCCTCGTCCAGGGTGGCTTCGTTGGACTGGAGTTCTATTATCTCACTTTCGCGGTCAGAATTAATTGATTCAAAGGTCTGTTTCGCCTGAATATCATCAGCCTGGAGCTCTTCGATTTCGACCAGAATCTCCAGCAGAGAGTCCTCCTCATCGGAATGTTGGCGTTGAAGATTTGCCTTCTCCTCCTCGAACGCCTCAAGCTCACGGGCATTGGTGACCATTCCGCTGAATATGCGTTTATCAATGTTTCCGATACGTGACTCGATTTGCTGGATTGCGCCCTCATGTTGTCTTCTTGGCGTTCCGAGGTCGGTAAGTCGTGCTGCGATGCGGTCAACACGCTGTTTGGCCGATATCCGTTTGGAATCGTCGGCGAGACGCTCCTGAATATCTGCGAGTTTTTGCTCTCGTTCCTGGATATCCCAGTCGAGCAACTGGAGGTCGTACAACTGCTTTACGATGAACACGGCTAGACGCTCCGCTGGTGGCAATATCCGGTGGGTTTTCCATTGTAAACCAATTTTCTGTCGATGTGTTGAACCTTCTGGAACTAGTCGCATTCGAAGTACAGCGACGACACTGAAATCATTCTCCGGGATTGGGCATCTAACAGAAACCTATTGTGGTGGCTTGAGACGAATTCCTGTAACATTGAACATGTCAAAAACCCCGCAAAAAAACATGCATGACGCGATGTCAGTGACAACTATGCAACTTGCCAACACCAAAACCAAAATAGTATGCACTTTGGGGCCAGCAACCGAGTCTGATGAAAAGATTCGTGATCTGATAAATGCCGGCATGAGCGTCGCGCGTTTGAATCTCTCCCACGGAACACTCGAATCTCACGAGACAGCCCTGAATAAGGTCCGGGCGGCGTCCGATGAGTTGGGAGTGTCCATTGGCGTGATGGTGGACGTTCCGGGGCCCAAATATCGGACAGGCTATCAGGAACCAGGCGTGATTGATCTAGTCACAGGCGCCACTCTGGCTCTGACCAGTCGTGAGTTGATGGGCAATCCCGACATCCTGTGTGTGTCTCCGTATGGAATCCACCGGGACGCGAGGGTCGGTGGCACGATTCTGATAGATGACGGAAACGTGCAGGTTGTTGTCACTGATATTCAAGGCGAGGATGTGATCTGCCGCGTCACGCAGGGAGGTCGTGTGGTTGAACGCCGAGGCGTAACCACGCCGGGGAGGGCGCCCGATTTGCCTTTCCTGGATGATCGGGCCAGAGAGGGTCTGATCTTTGCCGCTGAGATGGACGCAGACTTTGTTGCCCTCTCCAACGTGACCGAGACAAAGGACATCATTGAGGCTCGCGTATTGCTCAAGCAGCACGGTCATGAGCCATACATCATTTCTAAAATTGAACGCGCCGAGGCCCTGGATGCGTTCGAATCCATTCTGAAAGCCAGCGACGCCATCATGGTGGCCCGGGGCGACATGGGCGTTGAAGTTGCCCTGGAACTGGTGCCGGTTTATCAGAAAAGGTTGATTGCCCAGTGCAATGAAATCGGCAAACCGGTAATAACCGCTACCCAGATGCTGGAATCTATGATCAGCTCTCAGACCCCGACCAGGGCGGAGGTGACCGACGTCGCCAACGCAGTTTTTGACGGCACCGATGCCGTGATGCTCTCCGGAGAGACGGCCACTGGCGAAAACCCGATCAAGGCGGTCGAGGTAATGCGCAACGTGGCTCTTCACGCAGAGGCGAATTTGCCATACGCCAGGATGATTCGAGACAGAGACGTCGAACTGGAAACCATGACCGACGATGCCATCAGTTACGATGCGTGCCGCACGGCGTTCCAGATTGGAGCGGACCTCATCGTGACATTCACTGAATCAGGTTCGACGGCAGGGCGGGTGTCGAAATACCGACCGTTGTCGCACATCTTGGCCCTGACGCCCCACGAGAAAGTCCGCCGGATTTTGACCCTCACCTGGGGCGTGGTGCCGGTAATTGCCAGCGGCGTCGAGAATGTGGAAGATTTTTTCGTGGTCGGAGAACGCCACGCTTTGGCGTCGGGTCATTTGCCGGATGGGCATGGCAAGGTCGTGCTGGTCGCCGGACTTCCCATCGGGGTGACCGGCGGGACCAATCTGCTGCGCGTTATGGATTTGCCATCGAATTCAAATGCGGTATCTTGAATCAGACCATTTTCACAGGAACGTCGCTGGGTGGCGCTCAGTCTAGACGGGAACACGGGAGAGGCGAAATTGTTAAAAGTCTATAACACGCTGAGCAAAACGCTTGACGAAATTACCCCCATCGACCCAGGTGTGGTCAAGATGTACACTTGTGGTCCCACGGTATATCGCGACGCCCACATCGGTAATTTGCGGTCATACCTGATGGCCGATTGGGTCCGCCGCATTCTTGAGATGCAGGGCCTGAAGGTCCAACACATTAAGAACATCACCGACGTCGGTCACATGCGCCAGGAAGTTTTGGAGCAAGGCGAAGACAAGGTGATCGCCGCCGCCATTGCCGAGGGCAAGACGCCTGCGCAGATCGCCCAGTTCTACACAGACAGATTTCTCGCCGATGAGACGGACCTGAATATCCATCGCCCGATGGAGCTTCCCAAAGCCACCGACCATATCCCAGAAATGCTTGAGATCACTGAGGAACTGGTGGAAAAAGGTTTCGCCTACGTGGTTGACGGAAACGTCTATTTCTCGGTCTCGGATTTCCCGGAATACGGCAAGCTTTCAGGCAACATCCACGAGGAAGAGCTTCTCGAAGCCGTCAGGGTCGAGGCCGATCCTAACAAGCGCGACCCCCGAGATTTCACCCTCTGGAAATCCGCCGAAGAAGGCCGGACGGTCAAGTGGCCCAGCGTCTGGGGAGATGGCTTCCCCGGATGGCATATCGAATGTTCGGCAATGTCCATCAAGTATCTGGGTAGGGAATTCGATATCCATACTGGCGGGGTGGACAACATATTCCCGCATCACGAGGGCGAGATCGGTCAGAGCGAAGCATTCACCGGAAAGCCGGTGGTCAACACATGGCTCCACGGTCAGCATCTTCTGGCGGACGGCGTTAAAATGTCGAAATCGTCGGGAAACTCCTTCATACTTTCGGATATCCAGGCCAAGGGCATCGAGCCACTGGCGTTCCGATACCTTTGCATGACCGCCCGGTACCGCACGAGACTGAATTTCACATTCACATCTCTGAAGGCCGCTCAGCGCGGCCTGCACCGACTCAAGAGTCGTGTTTGGGAATGGAGTAACCTCCCAGAAGGCGAGGCCGTAGACGACGAGGCCAGCACGGAATGGCAGGGCAAATTCCTGGACCGTCTAAATGACAATCTGGACATTCCGGGCGCTCTCGCCGTGACGTGGGCGATGGCCAAATCTGGCATATCCGGGCAGACCAAGTTGGCGATCATACGCGAGTTCGACAAGGCGCTCGCCCTTGACCTTGAGTCCGTCAACGAGCAGTTTCAGGTTCCGGCTGATGTGCTCGCCAAAGTCACCGAGCGAGCCACCGCGAAGAGCAAGAAAGACTACGCCGAGAGCGACCGCATCAGACGACAACTCGATGAGGACGGTTACGTGCTTCAGGATACCGCGTCCGGCGCCCGTGTGAGGCCCAAGGCTGCGTGGGAGAAGGTAGATGAAGCGCGGAACACCGTTTCTTCTGCTGCCGAAGTGCCATCTCTGGTGAATCAACCAGACACCCACGATGTCACCATAGGCATCGTGGCGAACAACTACAAAGACGACGTGAAACGAGTAGTCGAAAGCGCGCTCAAGTGGACTGGTGACCGCAACGCCGAAACCGTGGTGGTGGACAATGGCTCCACTGACGGAACGTCGGAGTGGCTGGACGCAATGGCGGCGTCAGAGCCGCGGGTCCGTGTAATCCACGCTGACCATTCGCTGGGCGAAGGCGCGGCAAAAAATATCGTTCTCAAACAGAGCCTGGGCCGGACCGTGGTGCTTGTGGATACCAGTGTGGAGATCACGGGGGACATTTACGGCCCCATCGACGCCTATCTGGACCGAGATGACGTCGGGTTGGTTGGCCCCTTTGGGCTGCGGACCGACGACCTGCACCACTTCCACGATGGAGAGGGCGAGTCAGGCAATATGGACGCCATGCAGGCTTACTGCTTCGCCTTCCGGCGCGATTCTCTGCGGGATGTTGGCCTCATGAGAGAAAGCTTCCGGTTCTACCGAAACCTGGACATCGATTTCAGCTTCCATTTCAAGGAACAGGGACATGGGATCATGGCCGATCAATCGATCCCTGTCGTCCTCCACGAGCATCGCGTTTGGAGCGAGCTTGCTGAAGGCGAACGGGACGAGTTGAGCCTGAAGAATTATCGCCGATTCCTGGAAAAGTGGGGAGACAGAGCAGACCTGCTGGTTAGCGGTAATGGCGCGAACGGTCATTCCCATGAGCATGGCGACGATCACGACCACGATCATTAGAGATTGCTGCTGGCGCAAAGGCAGTTTCGGATCTGGGGCAGGACGACTCAACGCAAGTTGCCTCGTAAATCTCGTTTAATAGCATGAGAAGTGTGTCCGCATCTCGACCAGAAGGTTCACGCTCAGTTATAATCAGATCTAAATCACCATACACCCTTGATTTCATCGGAGGAATCGCTGATATGTTGTTGCCACCAGTTTCAGACCTGGCCCTTAAAGAGTGGGCGGTTGCCGTCAAAGCCCTGAGTCGTGGAGACCAGGTTATGATTCTCCGCAAGGGTGGCATTCACATAGAAGACAAGGACTTCAGGATGGT
>JASLRP010000376.1 GCA_030743915.1 SAR202 cluster bacterium
TTAACGTAACTGTCGAGTCTATCGATTTTACGCCATCCCTCACCGTAGGTTTTGTGGGCGCCTCCGGCGGTCAATTGGTCTATGCATACCCCACACAGGCGACGGGCCTTGCTCATGCGAACCAATTGAAGTACCTCGCCCCGTTCACAGGCGAGCATGTGATTTCGGTTTCTGGTGGAGGGGCTTGGCATGGATATACCTTCTCAATCGCGAAAGCGACAGATGACGCAGGCGCTCGCGCCATTGAGCCTTCCCGATACCCGAGGTTGGCGCAGAGTGATGAACGCGCGCAATCGGAAAAGAGCCTGGTCCAGGATGCGCTGTCAGACATGATGGCGGATGGTGGGCTTTCAGAGATACCCGCCAGCGCGAATTCGATGAATTCATGGTCTCATTATCCGTCCGACGAAGGCGCCAGCGCCCTGCATCCCATGCACCTAGACAAACGGACCACAGATTTCTTCTATTGCTGGACCTCTGAAGGCACGATCTCATTCCAATTCACCTCATATGCGGTCTGCCCGACACCACCACCACCGCCTGGAACGCCGTATGTTGGAATGCGGCGATCTCGTACGGGGCACACTGCTACGCTGCTCCCCAGCGGAGATGCGCTAGTGGCCGGCGGCGCTGATGAATATGGCGAGGCTTTTTCGTCAGTTGAAACGTTCGAATCCGCCAGCGGGAAATGGATCGAGACGAGCCCAATGAATGAGGCGAGAGGGCTCCATACAGAGACATTGCTGGACGACGGTCGCCTGCTGATATCCGGTGGTGGGACAGAGATCGGACACGCGCTGGCCTCAGCCGAGTTGTATGATCCGGCAGACGACAGCTGGACTTTAACGGGGAAGATGATCGGGCCGCGGGTGTACCATGCCACTGCCAAACTCTCGGATGGCAAGGCACTGGTAACTGGGGGATTTGCCGATTTTGAACGAGTTTTCGAGACAGCAGAGACCTTCGATCCTGTCACCGCCACCTGGGATGCCATCTCGCCTATGTCGATGCCCCGAGCGCTACACACAGCCACATTGCTGGCCGACGGCAGGGTATTAGTGGCTGGAGGGTTGAGCAGCATGGACAACATTACCGCGTCCGCGGAGGTGTTCGACCCAGCCAGCGCGACATGGACCCAGACCGGGTCTATGTCGAGCCCGAGGGCGTTCCATAGAGCAACACTGCTGCCTGACGGCAGGGCGCTTGTGACAGGCGGTGTTTCGGATGTAAGGGGCCTGACGCTGTCGCCGGCCGCTGCCGAAGCGTACGATCCGGCCACCGGCCAGTGGGAATCTGTGAGCAGCATGAAAGCGCGAAGGTTTATGCACACCGCCACGCGAATGCTCGACGGCAGGGTATTGGTCGCAGGAGGCACGGAAGGGTACGATTCTCTGCCCTCTGTGGAGATATATGAACCAGTCGCCGACCAGTGGTCCTCGGTTGAATCAATGACTGATGGCCGCGCCGGCCACACCGCGACCCTGCTGAAAGATGGCCGTGTCATAGTAATTGGCGGTGAAGGTGAATACGGAGACTCGGTGAACTCGTCTGAAATATACGATCCAACATCCGCTTCCTGGATTTATATGGAAGGCTCACAGTCGGCATATGAAGAGACTTTCGGAGGGTATCCGGCTGCTCCTGCGCCTACGCCGGCTCCTGTCGCAACCGCTGCCCCAGCCGCTCTGGCCTCACCGACGGGCTCCACGGACCACCCAAGGCCAGCTCCAACTTTGCCAGTGAGCCAGACGCAGGTATACGCGTCGGTTGCACAGGCCCCCAGGGAGGCGGCTACCGCTGTGCCATCGCCTTAGAAAATGTTTACGCCTGGGTCATCGCTCAGACGCCAAGAGCATTCAGCGCGATCGTGTGCGCCCCCAGGCGCAGTCAGCGGGATCAAAACTTGTGTCGCTAAAAGACCACCGTATTTTTGTTAGACTCACAGGGATTTGCTCGAATCACAGCTACGAAAGGTGATCAGAGAATGTCAATTTGGGGTTCGACCAGGTGGGAGCGGCGGAGGACTGGAATCGATTAATATCAGAGCGCCAGACGGCACCATCACCGCGTGTCACGCCGCAAGCAGGACGTGGATTCACTGTTCACAGGGAAGATCAACCCTCCCCCGTCTCCACCACAAACACGGAATCGTAGTAGCTTCCTCATCTTCTTGGGGAAGTTGCTCTTTTTCAGACAGAACATCACGAGGCTCTTTCAACAACAATACGCCTGATCCTTCGTTCGTCGTCGCTGCCTCGAAAATTGGCCTGAACGGCGCCTTTGGCATTATTGCCACAACCCGTTTTTCGCCCTTGGCATCGACATGCGCAGCATCCAACATCGTCATCAACAGGTTTCTGCGTTCGGTCTGGTTCGCCTTGTGTCACAACTTTGGAAGGTCTTCAACCAACTTTCTCGCTGTCTCCGCCGCGCCCACTTCTGGAATGACCAACGACTCTAATTGCAGTTCCAGCCCCCTTCGCCGGCCAACCCGGTGGGCCAAGTCGTTGGCTAAAGTATGGTCCACGTGGACTTGGTAGACTTCCCAGCCCATCGCGAATGGTCCCTCAGCGCCATCAACTGGGTCTCGGGGTCCTGTTCTTTGTCTGATGTGGACACCCCGGGAGTAAATCACGAAGATCGCAGTGCCTCTGAGATTGGGAGATTTTCCCTGGAGTTCTTTGAGCTTCTGAGAGGGTGGAGACACCTGGAGGTGACTGAGCGGCGCACAGCAGTGGACTTCGCTCACCAGATGAAGTGGTTGGTGGACCGAGCCTATCCTCAAGCTGAGGTGATCTGTGTAGTGTTGGACAACCTCAACACCCACAATATCGCCTTGCTCGACAAGACCTTCGAGCCCCACGAGGCGCGAAAAGAAGCTTCAACTCTTGAATTTCAAGTTTGACCGTTGTGAGTCGATCTGAAGTCCACGCCCACCAGATCCAAACACCCTGACCTTTCAGCATCCGTCATCGTGACTGCTCACGCCCGATTGTGCGGGGCAAAGGCACGGGATGGAAATCCTCCGTGCGGACCATCCAATCAGCCAGCAGCGCCCGCATCTTGGAAACAACGCCGGCGTTCTTGCCATCGGCGGCCACGTTGCGAAGCTCCCACGGGTCGGATTTCAAATCGTAGAGCTCGTCCTCCGGGTGCGCGCCCGAATCTGTGGTCGCTCCGATCGGTTCCGCCATCGGGTCTGTGACGTACTTCCAACTTTGAGTACGGACCATCTTCCGGCGGCCCTCGGCCTCCCGTGCCCAGAGGGTATCAATCAGAGTCGGGTACCCGTAAGGTTTCGAGAATTTCGCCAGCATGTCCAGCGTGAATGCTGGGCCTCCTGCGCCGTATTCAGAATGTGCGGCTGCCCTGGGCGCGGCGCCGGTAACCGTGGGTAGAGGACTGCCCTGAAATCTCCGCAGATTTTCGGAATTGACAACTTCACCCTGAGACTCCTCTGGAACTCGAGGTCCAGGATTCGGCAATCGACCTTCCGATGGCTCCTGCGGCGGAGATTCGAAATCGGCGATCCCTTGAAGCTGGAGCAGGGTGGGCAGGACGTCTATCGTGTTCGCCATCGAATCATCCACAACGCCCTGAGGAACGCCCCCTCCAGGCCACGAGACGATCAACGGAACGCGGACGAGGCTGTCATAGAACAGCCCGCCTTTGACCGCCATGCCGTGTTCGCCCATGAAATCGCCGTGGTCGGCGGTAAACACAACTATCGTGTTCTCTCGAAGGCCAAGCTCGTCGAGTTTGTCGAGAATCCGGCCCACGCCGTCGTCAACGAATCGAACCATCGCCTGATATGTGGCGATGACTGCGCGTCGGTCCTCCTCCGAATCTGATTCTTGATTGAGGATTTCGTAAAGGGTTCGATTGCGCTCCGGGGCTGTGCCGTCAGTGAACTCACTGGACCTGGATGGAGGCAAGTTCACGCCCTCAGGCGGAAACATATCGGCATAGCGTCGCGGCGCCTCGTAAGGCTCGTGAGGGTCTGGGTACGACACCCAAAGGGCAAAGGGTTTCTCCAAGTCATGGGCGTCGTTTTCGTTTTCGGCGCCGAAATTGTCTCCGGTCGCGATCCGTTCCAAGAACGCCTCGGTCTGAGTTGTAATGACGCTGGTCCCGTAGCCTTCAATCGGGTGATCAGATATCGCATAACTGATGGTCGGACTCTGGCGGGGCATGCCTCGGCGGGTGGAGTGCGACTGGTCGATCACGTCCGTAGGCGTCACCCAGTCCATTCCTTTGTTTCCGACATTCTCTCCCGGATAGTTGCCGACCGGCAAACCACGATGGGAAATCTCGCACCGGACGTCCAGCAGGTCAAGGTCCGACGACTCGACAAAGCAGTGATTCTTGCCGATAAGCCCCGTGGTGAACCCCGCCTCCTTCCAAATTCGGAACGCATGGGTCTCGTTGGGAGGCATCAGAGTCTCGTTGCGCCGGCATCCCGTTGAGTGAGGATACCGAGAGGTCATCACCGACGTCCGAGCAGGCACACACAGCGGATGGGGCGTAATCGCATGCTCGAACCTCACGCCCTCGGAGGCCAACCGCTCCAGCGCCGGAGTCTCAATTCCGATTCCCGAGTGCATCCTGAACGCGGACCATTTCATCTGATCGGCCATGATGAACACGACGTTGGGTTGTTTGATCTGTTGCAAGAAAATCACCCTCGCGAAGTATCGCCAAGGGTGATTTTACTTCAGTTGCATGGTATTGCGCTCTGAGGCGCTATTCAGTCGTGTCCTTCTACGCTGGCGCATTCAGAGGACTGGCACACGCCTACTTGCGCTAGATTGGCGACTTTTCGAGGACAGTTTCGCGCCAGATTGCGCCAATCCCGATCCTCGCCCGTTTGACTGGCCCCCAACAGCTTTATACTGAGGCGATATTGGCTCTCAATCTCAAGATGCTCCGGCGATTATTGAGAATAAAAGGTGAAAATTATGACACACAAGACTGTCATTGCGCTGTCATTATCGTCGGCTATCTTCATATTGAGTCTCGCGGGTCTGGCCACTGCCAATTCGCGAGACCAATCCGACTTCGAGACGGCGTTTGGTTCCGCCCGGATGTCCAGCGCAACGTCCTCGCAGTTAACGGTGACCAAGAACGCCGACACCAACGACGGCGCGTGCGATGCCGACTGCTCCCTCCGAGAGGCCATCGACGTTGCCGCGTCCGGTGCCGAGATTGTCGTACCGTCTGGGACGTACACACTGACTTTTGGCTCACAACTCTCAATTGGTGAGTCACTGAAACTCCAGGGCGCGGGGACATCTACCACCATCATCCAGGCCGCCACTCAGCCAGGGACGGCGAGTTTCCCTGTATTCGGCATTTCGAATGGTGATGTGACAATCTCAGGCGTTTCGATTCGACACGGGAACGCAACTGGCAACGGGGGAGGAGTCAGCAATTCGGCCAATCTGACTTTACATGGGGTTCGCTTGACTGAGAATCGAGCGACTGCAAGTGGTGGCGCCGTCGCCAACTTCAAATCGCTGATCGTCACCAACAGCAGCTTCAGTAATAACCACGCAGGCATCCAGGGCGGGGCATTGTACAGCGACGGGTTCGCAAACCTGAGCGGCGTCACACTGTCCGCCAATACTACAGATAATGCCGGCGGCGGTATCCGGAACGCGTTGAACAGCGCCGTGACGCTGAACAAGGTCAACATCTCTGGGAATTCCGCAAGCATCGTTGGTGGTGGAATCTTCAACACAGGGACAGTGCATCTGACAGACAGCGCCGTCGCCGGCAACTCCAGTGTTGACGGCGGTGGCCTGTATAACACTGGCTCCATGACGCTAATCAACAGCGCTGTCAACGGAAACCTGGCTACCAGCGCCGGCGGCGGTATCACCACCAGTAAACCAGACGACAATGTTGGTGTGTTGCTTTTGCTGAATAGCACCGTTAGCGGAAACACTACTAACGGGCCTGGAGGTGGAATTGTCAGCAGTGGCGGCACATTGTCATTGACCAACAGCACCGTCGCCGCAAATTCCAGTGGTTTGAGAGGCGGCGGTATCTGGGCCGACACAGGAACACTGGGCAACACCATAGTTGCCGACAACCTGGCTCCATCCTCTGCCGACTGCTTCGCGAACCACCAACCATTCATCTCATTGGGTCACAATCTGGTCGGAGATTTGGGCGGGTGTAACTACACACAAGGCGCTGGAGACATCACAG
>JASLRP010000377.1 GCA_030743915.1 SAR202 cluster bacterium
TACCAGCGGACACACCGTATGCATCGGTGATCATGCCCGCCACGATCGCGGCGACGGACTGGATACCCATATCCAGGAACGTGACACTCACGATGCGGCCCTGCAATCGTTGAGGCGTAATCTCCAGAATCGTGCTGTTGTTGGCGGTCCGGAATATTGTCTGCGACGCCCCAATGACAATTGAAAGCGCAAATGCCACTATGAGCCAATTGGCGTATCCCAACAATACTACGGCGCCGCCATAAATCGAGCCAGTAACCAGCATCAGCCAGCCCTTGTTTCTCACGTTGCGGGCTGACGCCAGCCAGAAACCTCCAACCAACGCTCCTATCGCGCCCACTGACTGTATTGCGCCGTAACTGGATGAACTGGCATTCAGTTCTTCGGTTACCAACACTGGCAGGAGCGTGATGTAACTGAAAGCGAATGCCAAAGGCCCGGTTGCCAACACGACGAGAGTCAATGCAGTCCGATTCTCCACCAACAGATATCGGAACCCCTCGACAAAATCGGCTCGGAATGATAATTGCTTGTTACCAGCTCCAACTGACCTGTGGTCTATCATGATGGTGGCGACGATGATCAGAACGTACACCGCCACGGCGATGATGTAAGCCGGAGCCACGTTGCCCCCTGCCATGGCGATCAGCACTCCGACGGCAGCAGGCCCTGTCAGCTTCGACACATTAATGGCTATGGAGTTCAGTGAAATCGCGTTGACCAGGAGTCTGCCGCCAAGCAGTTGGGGTATTAGAGAGGTCCTGACTGGCTGGTTCATCGACATGCCGACGCCCAACAGCAGCGCGGTCACGTAAACATGCCACATCACGATCCACCCACCGACCAGGAGGACCACCATCACGATATAGATGCATAGGCTCCACGTTTGGATCACGATGAGTATCGTCCGTTTGTCGAATCTGTCGGCGATTACGCCACCGACCAGGCCTACGGTTATCAGCGGCAGAGCGCGAAACACATTGACCAGACCTATGGCCGTGGCAGAGCCTGTGAGCTGCCACGCCAGCCAACTCCGAGCGACCTGGTCGGCCCACATTGCAGACGCCTGCCCCAGCATGCCCAGCCAGAGCAATCGGAAGTTGCGATTTTCCAGCGACGCGAAGGGAATCAGTAACTTCTCTAACCACCCACTTCTGGCCTTGGATTCTGCGATCGACGGGGATGACGATGTAGAGTCTTCGTTTCGGTGGTCAGTGTTCGCCAATGATGGTGTATCCTATGTTGTGGACTCAAACCCGATGTGCCATCGCCAATTTATGTCGAGTGGGGAAGCGTGTCAAGCGAATCGTCGAATCCTGGAGGTCCCAAGGTAACAACGCCCAGCGATTTCCTGGGTTTCGCCGTCGGTGACGACTACCGACTGGCTGACTGGCCGCAGGTTGCCGAATACATGCACCTTCTGGACCGCGAGTCGGATCGCGTGCGCACGGTCGAGATAGGACGCTCCACCGAGGGCAACCCCTTCCTGCTCACATTCATTAGTTCGTCTGCCAATATCGCGGACCTCGAATCGCACCGGGAAACCCAGCAACGACTTTCAGACCCGGAGAACATATCCGGTGACGAAGCCGATGCGTTGATCGCCGACGCGCGGGCGGTCGTTGCGATCACTTGCAGTATCCACGCAACGGAGGTCGGCGGGACTC
Source organism: SAR202 cluster bacterium (assembly GCA_030743915.1). GTDB lineage: Bacteria > Chloroflexota > Dehalococcoidia > Lucifugimonadales > UBA1123 > UBA1123. Next base: position 1,668 of record JASLRP010000377.1, read on the forward strand.
AGATGTCGGTGGAGCTTGCTCACAGACTGGCATCGGACGAGAGTCCCCGAATTCGGCGGATGCTCGACAACGTCATACTGATTCTTGTGCCCAGTTTGAACCCAGACGGTCTCATCAAAGTGAAACGTTGGTACGACGGCACACGTGATACCCATTACGAAGGCTCAATTCCGCCCTACCTGTACCACAAATACACCGGTCACGATAACAACCGCGATTGGTTCATGTTCACCCAGGCGGAAACCCGACTGGTTGTCGAGCACGTGCATAACCAATGGCGCCCGCACATCACGTATGACATCCATCAGACCCGGTCAGATGGCATGAGGATGATACTGCCTCCGTTTGTTGACCCGGTCGGCCCCAACGTTGATCCCGTGTTGCAGAGCGAACTTGCCGCGCTGGGGACTCAAATGGCGTCCGAATTGACCGCCGCCGGAAAACAGGGAGTCGCTGTCAACGTCGTGTATGATTCGTACAGCCCCAGCAGGTCATACCCTCACTACCACGGCGGTATACGGGTGCTTTCAGAGGCTGCAAGCGTGCGAATTGCCTCTCCGATTAAGATTGACCGGACTCAACTCAAGAGCGACAGAGGCGAACGTCCCAACGTCAAATCGTGGAATCACACCATGCCCTGGTCAGGCGGTCAATGGCGACTGCGAGACATCGTGGAATACGACCTCATTGCTTCGCTGGCGTGTTTGGATAGCGCCGCGAGGAACCGAGACACATGGGTAAGGAATTCATTCGACGTGTTGCGCCGTTCCGTGACGCATCAGGGCAACCCATACGGCTTTGTGATCCCCAGGGAACAACACGATCCTGGCGCGGCGCGGGAATTGCTTGATGTGCTGAAATTCGCCCAGGTCCAAGTCCACGCGCTGACCGAGGATTCTGAGCACGAAGGTCTGTCGCTGAAATCAGGCGACAATCTGGTGTTGACCCTTCAACGCTTTGGAACGTTTGCGCAAACGATGCTGGAGACTCAAACCTACCCGGACATCAGGCCCTATCCAGGAGGCCCACCCAAACACCCATATGATT
>JASLRP010000378.1 GCA_030743915.1 SAR202 cluster bacterium
CAGGTTTCACCTGTCATTCCTCGCCATTCTGAACGCACGTGAAGGCTCTCGTCATCAGTGGGGCAACGTTGGCCTCGCGACCAGATGCTCGTCGCCGCCCGGCTTAGAGACTTGACTGTTCATCGTTCGTCTTGAACAATACGTGAAAGAACATAGTTTCTTCACGGCAACCATGCTGTTTTTTTGGTCGGCCCTGGAATACGATAAGAGAATAGGAATCTTTCGAGACCAAAGAGCGCCCGAATTTTCATGCCTGTTATTCAAGGTGGGTTAACGGCGTTTTGAATTCAGGCGTGTGGCGCTCCGAAATGAGGTGTATATGAAGCAGATTTACGACGTGGCAATCATCGGAGGCGGGGTGGTTGGAAGCGCCATCGCCCGTGAGTTGTCCCGCTACGACATCGACGTGGTCGTGCTGGAGCGTGAAGCCGACGTATCCAGAGGGACCAGCAGCAAGAACAGCGGGGTCGCGCACACCGGATTCAACGTCCCCACAGGCTCGGTCAAGGCGCGGCTGAACGTGGAAGGGGCCAGAGTGTTCGAGCAGCTATGCGCCGAACTGGATGTGCCCTACGACCGAATAGGCAAGCTGGTAGTCGCCCTCACAGAAGACGAGATCCCCGACCTGCACAAACTCAAGGCCACCGGCGACGCCAACGGCGTTCCGCAGCTAGAGGTCATTGATGGCGAGACCGCTAACCGGATGGAACCCAACGTTCCGGCGGTCGCCGCCCTTCACGTGCCCACAGCCGCAATCACATGTCCATACAGCCTGACCATCGCTCTGGCAGAATCGGCGGTGAACAACGGCGTTGAGATCATGCTCAACACTGAGGTCCGGCGAATCTCCGGTCAGGAAGGAAATTTCCGCATCAGCACCAGCCAGGGCACGGTGCATGCGGGGCTGGTAATCAACTCCGCAGGGCTGTACTCGGACCACGTGGCCCGTCTCGCCGGCGTTAAACGGTACAAAGTCTGGCCCTGTCGAGGCGAGTACGTCATAATCGACAAGTCCAAGAGTCACCTCATGACCCGCATGGTCTATCCCGTGCCGCCCAAGGGAGGGTCCGGGTTGGGCGTTCATCTGACGCCCACGGTTGATGGCAACATCCTGATAGGCCCCAGCGCCCAGTACGTCAGCCACAAAAAGAACGACGCCACCACAGGCTCCATGTCCCGCATACTGCTCAAAGAGGCGCAGGAGCTTTTGCCTGGTCTGGACCCGCGCGACGTCATCACGTCCTATGCGGGCATCCGTCCCAAGACGGTCAGTTCAGAGCAGGGCGGTTTCGGGGACTTCATCATCGAGGAAGCGCCCGAGCTTCCGGGCATGATGCACCTGGTGGGCATCGAGTCTCCAGGTCTCACCGCGGCCCCGGCCATCGCTTCCGACATGGCACAGTGGGTGGCAAATTACATGCCCATGAATCTCAAAGAAGCTTTCCAAGCCGGCCGAGATTCGATTGTCCGGTTCCGTGAACAACCCATCGAGACCCAGGCCAAGCTGGTGGAAGAGGACGCCGAGTACGGCCACCTCATCTGCCGCTGCGAGATGGTGACCCGCCGCGAGGTGATGGACGCCATCAACAATCCCCTGGGAGTCCGCACCATGTCCGGAATCAAGCTCCGCTCCCGGGCGATGATGGGGCGGTGCCAGGGAGGTTTCTGCTCCACACGTATCGTGGACATGCTGGCCGACGAGTACGACACACCGCTGACAGACATCACACTTAAAGGGCCGGGTTCCAACCTCTTTATAGGCTCCACGAAGGACTTGCGTAAGCATGAAAACTGAAAAAGTTGACGTAGCAGTAATCGGAGGCGGCCCCGCCGGCCTTGCCGCCGCCTCATCCGCCAAGAATTCAGGCGCAGAGAATGTTGTGCTGATCGAGCGCGGAGAGGTGCTGGGAGGCATCCTGAACCAGTGCATTCACGACGGCTTCGGCACCAAGATTTTCGGCGAGGCCCTGACCGGCCCCGAGTACGCCCAGATATACATCGACAAGCTCGAAGATGCAGGCGTCGAAACCCTGATGGAAACAATGGTCCTGGACCTGACGCCAGACCGAGAGCTTACCATCTGCTCCGAGGGCGGCATCCGCAAGCTTGAGGCCAGTTCAGTGGTCCTGGCGATGGGCTGCCGAGAGCGCACCAGGGGCGCTATCCGCATACCCGGCACCCGACCTGCGGGTGTGTTCACGGCGGGAGTCGTGCAGGACTATATGAACATGCGCAACATCCTGGTGGGCCGCAAGGCGGTCATCCTGGGGTCTGGTGACATCGGTCTCATAATGGCTCGCAGGCTCAGCCTGGAAGGTGTGAAAGTCGAGTGCGTGGCCGAGATTCTGCCCTACCCCAGCGGAATTGCGCGGAATATCGTGCAGTGTCTGGATGACTTCGACATTCCTCTGTATCTCAGCACCACGGTGGTGGACATCCACGGGACCGACCACGTGGAAGGCATTACCCTGGCCAGCGTGGGGCCCAGAGGCGGCATCGTTCCTGGCAGCAAGAGGTTCGTCGAGTGCGACACGCTTCTGCTGTCGGTAGGCCTGATCGCCGAGAATGAGCTTTCCAGGAAGGCGGGCGTCGAGATGAATCCCGTCACCGGAGGGCCGATAGTGGACGACCAGTTCCAGACGTCAATACCTGGCTTCTTCTGCGGGGGCAATTGTCTGCAAGTCCACGATCTGGTGGACTACGCCTCACTGGAGTCAGAGAAGGCAGGAGCCAGCGCGACAGCCTACGCCAACGAGGGCAGGCTGCCAGAGCAGCCCATTACGGTACAACCCGGAGAGGGTGTGCGCTACGTGGTCCCCAATACCCTGTCAGGCGCGGAAGCCGTGGACTTCTCCTTGCGAGTGGGCAAGCCCGACGAAGACAAGTACGTCGTCTTCAAGAGAGGCGATCAGGTTGTGCGAAGGATGCGCCAGTTGTCGATGGAGCCTTCGGCGATGATACGAATAAGAGTGCGGGCCGACAGGTTCAATAAAGGGGCCGGGCCGCTCACCGTGGAGGTTGCAGATTGAACGACGAAATAGTATGCACGATATGCCCAACAAGTTGTTTTGTTCAAGCTGAGTGGAACGACACCGAACTGTTGAGCATCAGCAGGCAGCAGTGCAAACTGGCGTGGGACTATATCGAGAGCGAGATTTTCGATCCTCGGCGGGTGGTCACAACCACCCTTCCGGTTGAGGGCGGAAGGTTCCCACTGGTCAGCGTCAGGTCAGAATCGGGAGTCCCCAAAGACATGGTGATGGACGTGATGGACGAGTTGGCAAACGTGGTGGCGCACCCTCCAATCAGGGTGGGAGATGTGCTGGTCCCCAACGTCCTGGACACTGGCATCGACATCGTCGCCACGCGACACGTGGACTAGACGGATTCTGTAATTCTCCTCCGCCATTCGTTGACCTAGGTCAACGAATGGCGGAGTGTTTAGTCTCTCAGGCGGTTGTGGCGCGAAAGTTACTGCTCGATTCCGTACCAAACGCCGAATAGCTCTCGACTCACGCGGGCGTAATCGTCACTGAGTTTGTCGGATATCAAGGCCAGTTCTTTCATCCGGCCCGGGTGCATCGGATTCAGCGGATCCTGAACATACTGCTCTCTCGCAACATCCAGTTCAAGCCAGGAGGATTTGAGATCTTCCAGAACAGCGTCGCGCTGTTGGAACATTTCCTCTGTCGTAGTCACAAATATCCTCCTCGACGCCGTCGCATCCCTTCGCTGGATTTTCCCATAGACACGACAGGCGTGAACTCAGCCGCACGCTTTCAACAATTAATGCCATAGCAACGTTACAATGGCGTTACACCAGGCCACCTAATCCTCCACGGAGCCACAATGCAGAAACAGACCACCGATGTCCAAGTAACTCTGAAGGTCAATGGCGCAGATCACAGCCTTGATGTGAACTCTGAACACACCCTGCTTGAGGTTTTGAGAGACGATCTGGGCCTCACTGGGACCAAGAGAGGGTGCGAGGACGGGACCTGCGGGACCTGCACCGTCAAGATGGGTGGCGCGATGGCCCGTGCGTGCCGTGTTTCCCTCCAGCGAGCGACAGGACGGGACATCACCACGATTGAGAGTCTGGGGACTGCCGACGAACTCCACCCTCTCCAGGAAGCGTTTATCGAAGCCGATGCAGTGCAGTGCGGTTTCTGCACTCCGGGAATGCTGATGGCCGCCAAGTCCCTGCTGGACCGCAATCCTCATCCCAGCAGAGACCAGATCGTCCGAGCGTTGGGCAGCAATCTGTGCCGATGCACCGGATATGCCAGCATAATCGACGCCGTGGACCGAGCCGCCAACGCCAACGGAAACGGTCTCCCGCCCGCCAAGCCGACTCCGTGGGAACCGCGATGGCGCACCGATGCCACAGACAAGGCTCTGGGTCGCGCGGAGTACGCGGCAGACCTGATGATGCCTGAAATGCTCCACGCGGCTGTTCTGCGGAGTCCTCATGCCCACGCCGAGCTTGTGAGCGTTGACACCTCACGGGCCGAAGCCCTTCCCGGCGTTCAGACTGTTGTGACGGCGAAGGACGTGCCCGGACTGAACCGTTTTGGCCGTTCACTCAAGGACCAGCCGGTGCTGGCCGATGACAAGGTCCGGCAGATCGGAGACGCGGTCGCAGCAGTGGCCGCGGACTCTCCGGAAATCGCCGCCCAGGCGCTGTCTCTAATCAGCGTGGACTATCGAGTCCTGCCTTCGATACTGAATCCCGCCGATGGCCTGAAACCCGACGCGCCTCAGATACACGAAAAGGGAAACATCCTGGTAGAGAACGATTACTCCTGGGGTGACGCGGGCGCTGGCCTGGACGAGGCCGATTTTGTGATCGACCACACGTATAACACGCCCTGGTGCGAGCAGGCCTACCTGGAACCCGAAGCGGCCCTGGCCTACATGGACGATGATCAGGTGGTCATCAAAACGGCCACCCAGCACTCGTTCTTGCATAAAGAGACAGTGGCCGAAACGATGAATCTACCCGAGGACAAAGTCCGAGTCGTCCCAACGGTCATCGGGGGGGCATTCGGCGGCAAGACCGATGTGTCGTGCCAGAGCATTGTCGCCCTGTTGACCCTGAAGACCAATCGTCCCGTCAAGATTGTTTACACTCGCGCCGAGTCCTTCGCCACGACCCCCAAGCGGCATCCCTTCCAGATTCGATGTCGAACAGGGGTAACGAAGGATGGCAAACTCACATCCCTGGACGCCGAGATGTTGGTGGACACCGGAGCCTACGCCTCGGCAGGGCCGGGCCTTTTTATGCGGGCGGGAGTGTCCATAACCGGCCCTTACTACTTTCCCAACGCCTCGATTCGCGGAAAGTCGGTCTATACCAACAACACGTTGGCCGGAGCCATGAGGGGTTTCGGCGCGCCGCAGGTGGCTTTCGCCATCGAGTCCCAGATGGACCTGATGGCCGCAAAGCTGGGCATCGACCCTCTGGAGTTCAGGATGATGAACCGCCGAGGAGCGATGTCCAAAAATGTTACCCCTCGCGACACCGAACAGGAAACCGCCTACGAGAAGACGCTTGACGCCATCCGCCCCTATTACGAAAACGCCATGCGGCAGCGTCATGCCCAACACTCGACAGACGGTCGATGGCGTCGTGGCGTGGGCCTTGCATCCATGCGCTACGGGATCGGGTCGTCAGGGCAGACGTCGGCAGCGGGCCGCGCGGTTCTGGAATTGGAGCCGTCTGGAAATGTCAAAATCTTTACTGGCGTGATCGACATGGGCCAGGGGACGGAAACTGCCATAAAACTGATCGTCGCTGAGGAGTTAGGAATCCCTTTCGAGTCCGTGTCCATAGTGACGGGCGATACTGACATCACACCGGACGCCGGGCCGGCCACAGGCAGTCGGGTGATCTACTCGGTGGGCAACGCCGCCAGGAATGCGGCTATCGACTTGAGAGAAGCGACGCTGGACACGGCCTCAGAATTGTTGGAGAGGCGAGGCGAGGATTTGGACTGGCAGGACGGGCATATCGTCGCGACCGATGACGTCACAGTCTCCGTGGCTCTGGGCGAGGTAGCGCGAGCGCGAGTCTCGGCGAGCCTCCCCATCCGGTTTGAAGGCGAGTTCATTCCAGAGCCACTGGAAATCGACGCTCGGACTGGAAGCGACAGCCCATACGCCGTGTACGTTTCCGGCACCCACATGGCCGAGGTGGAGGTGGACACCGAGCGCGGAGCGGTCCGAGTCCTGCGGGTGGTCGCCGCTCACGACGTTGGCCGCGCCATATTCCCTCAGGGATTGAAAGGGCAGATAGACGGAGCGGTGTCTATGGGCATAGGTCTCGCCCTCAAAGAGCAGTTCATCCCCGGAGAGTCCCAGGGCTTCAAGGACTACCGAATTCCAACGACCCACGAATCAACGGAGGTGGAAATGCTGCTGGTGGAGCTTGACGACCCGTCAGCAGACCTGGGAGCCAAGGGCGTCGCCGAGTGCGCCACTGTGGCCGTGGCTCCGGCCATCGCCAACGCCATCGCCGACGCGATGGGCGACCGGGTGTTCGACCTGCCTGCAACGCCTGATCGGGTGCTGGGGTTAGGAAAGTAGAAACCGCAGCCTAGCCATGCTGAACGGAGTGAAGCATCTGGTCGCATGACTGACAGGCATTGTCTTGCGCACGACCAGATTCTTCGCCTCGACTCAGCATGGCGATTCGGCTGAAAGCCACACAAAAACTGAGGGACCGACCTCGGAATTCCGAGGTCGGTCCCTCACGCTATGGAGTTCGATCAATCCTGACGGATGCAAGCGTTACGCCTGTTATTCAGTCAGGTCTTACCCTTACTTGTCCTGGATGGCCTTGGCCACCGCGCCGGGGTTCATCGGCAGGTCACGCAGACGGATGCCGATGGCGTTCTCGATGGCGTTGGAGATGGCCGGTGTCGGCGGAACAATCGCTGCCTCACCCACGCCTCGGACACCGTAGGGGTGACCGGGGTTGGCGACCTCGACGATGACCGTGTCGATCATCGGCATGTCCAGGGATGTGGGCATACGATAGTCCAGCAGCGAAACGTTGTCCATCGTGCCGCCGTCGTTGAAGTAGTATTCTTCATTGAGCGCCCATCCAATGCCCTGTCCGGCTCCGCCCTGCATCTGTCCTTCGACATAGCTGGGGTGGATGGCCTTGCCAGCGTCCTGCACTGCGGTGTATCGCAGAATTTCGGTCTTGCCGGTCTCCGGGTCAACCTCAACGTCCACGATGTGACCGGAGAAGGCTCCGCCAGCGCCGGTGGGGCTAACGGCGGCTGTGCCGGTGATTCCTCCGCCTGTGCGGCCTAGCTGTCCTGCCAAATCCTTGAAGGACATGCTGAGTTCGGAGTCGGCTTTGGACTTGAATTCGCCGTTCTCAAGCTCAATGCTGTCGGCTTCCACTTCCCAGATTTGTGCCACACGGGCGATCATCTTGGATACGACGTCCTGAGCGGCCTCGTGAGCTGCCCAGCCGGTGGCGAATGTGGTGCGGCTGCCGCCGGTCACGGCGGTGAATCCCACCGAGTCGGTGTCGACCACAGTGGGTCGAACGTCCTCGTAGGGTATGGTCAGCACTTCGGCGGCCTGCATGGCAATGGACGCGCGGGTCCCGCCGATGTCGGTAGAACCCTCTTGAAGCGATACGGTGCCGTCGGCGTTGACCGCAATGTTGCATGCGGAGTCGAAGCCAATGTTGAACCAGAAACCCACTGCGAGGCCCCGGCCTTTATTTTCGCCTTCCAGGGGAGCGTTGTAGTGAGGAGTTTCTTTCATTGCTTCCAGAACTTCCTCATATCCAATTCGTGGGAAGACGGGACCGTGCACCTGACGGGTGCCCTCTTTGGAGGCGTTCTTCATCCGGAAGTCGATGGGGTCCATATCCAAGGCCTTGGCGACCTCGTCCATGACCGACTCGCAAGCGAAGGCAGCGTTTGGAGCGCCGGGCGCTCGGTACGCCGCGGTCTTGGGCTTGTTCACGACCACATCGTAGCCGTCCACCAGCGCGTTCTCCAGGTCATAGGCTGCCAGCACGCACATGGCGCCTGCGCCCACGGGAGAGCCTGGATATGCTCCGGCCTCCATGGCCAACCAGGCATGCGCTGCGGTGATGGAGCCATCTTTCTTGGCGCCGACCTTCATTTTCATGTAGGTGCCGGGCGTCGGGCCGGAGCCCTGGAACACGTCGGCTCTGGACATTACAAGCTTGACCGGCGCGCCGGTCTTCTTGGAAAGAAGGGCGGCTGTAGGCTCCAGGTACACGTCGATCTTGCCGCCGAAACCGCCGCCGATCTCCATGGGAGTCACCCGAATCTGAGAAACGGTCAGGTCCAGAAGTCTGGCGGTGGCGTCACGGGCGGCGAAAGCGCCCTGAGTGCTGCACCAGATGTGCAGTCTTCCATCGTTGTTCCACAGAGCCGTGGCGACGTGAGGTTCGATATAACCCTGGTGGACTGACTTGGTGGTGAACTCACGTTCGATCACCACGTCGGCCTCGGCAAAGCCTGCTTCCACATCACCCTTGATATGCTGGAAGTGCTGAGCGATGTTGCTGGCCGTGTCGCCCTCTTCGCCCAGTTCGTTGGTCTTCAGATCTTCGTGGAGTTTGACCGAATCGTCCTCCATTGCCGCCCGAACTTCGGACACGATGGGCAGGATTTCGTAATCAACCTCGATGAGGTTTGCTGCCGCTTCGGCGATGTGGACATTAGTAGCGGCTACGGCGGCCACAGCGTGCCCCTTGTACAGGACCTTGGTGGAAGCCATCAGATTGTCACGATTCCACTGGACGGCCCGGTCGCCTCCCTGAGGGAAGTCAGCGGAGGTTACGACTGCTCGAACGCCGTCCAGAGCCTCGGCCTTGGAGGTGTCGATGGACTTGATGCGAGCGTGAGCATGGGGGCTGCGAAGGATCTTGCCCTGCAACAACCCGGCAGCAGCGAAGTCAGCGCCGTAGAGGGCGCGTCCCGTTACCTTGTCGGACCCATCTGGGCGAATAGGCCTTGTGCCTACGACGTTGTAGTCCTGGTTGGACAGAACGACGTTAGGCTCGTAATCTTGGGTAGTTGCCATTCGTTAAGCCTCCTGCATCTTGACAGCCGCGTCCTGCACCGCCCGGACGATCTTGTCGTAACCGGTGCAGCGGCAGAGGTTGTTTGCGAGCCAGAAGCGAATCTCGTGTTCTGTGGGGTCAGGGTTCTGTTCCAACAGAGACTTGGAGGACACGATGAAACCGGGTGTGCAGATTCCGCACTGAAGCGCGGCGTTCTCAAGGAAGGACTGCTGAATCGGGTGCAGGGTGCTGCCGTCGGCAATACCCTCGATGGTTGTGATCTCCTTGCCCTCGGCCTCAACGCCCAGGACCAGGCACGACGTCACGATGCGGCCATCGAACTCGACGGTGCATGCGCCACAGTTGCCATCGTTACAGCCCTCTTTGGTGCCGGTCAAGCCGATCACGTCGCGCAGACACTCCAGCAGGCTCTGCCGAGGCTCGCACAGGAAGTCCACGTGCTCGCCGTTAATAATCGTCTGTACGTAGGTCTTTCCTGGCATCTAGTTGCTCTCCTTAGCTCTCGCGATGGCCGTGTTAAGGGCTCGTCGAGTAAGCACCTCGCACAGGTGCTGGCGGAATTCCACGGTGCCGCGCATGTCTGTGATGGGCCTTGCGGCGTCACGGGCGATGCCGGATGCTATGGCGATGGTTTCGTCATTGGCGGGCTTGCCAGCAATGGCGTCGCCAGCTTCTTTGACGAACAAAGGCGTGGGAGCGACGGCCGACAGGGCAACGCGAGCCTCTTTGATATTGCCGTTGTCCAGGACCACCGAAACGCCGGCGCCGGCCACGGCGATGTCCATCTCGTTTCGAGGGGTGAACCGGATATAGTTCGCGCCGGAGTTGGCCACAGGAGCCGGGAATGAAAGCGAGACAAGTATCTCGTCAGATCCCAAAGCGTTCTGCCTGACGCCTGTGCAGAAGTCCTCAATGGCGACCTGACGGTTGCCGTTGGGGCCTGCGATGTTGGCTGTGCCATTCAGAGCGATCATCGCTGGAATGGAGTCGCCACTTGGCGTTGCGTTGCACAGGTTTCCGCCCAGAGAGGCGCGGCCCTGAATCTGCTTGCCGCCGATGATCGAAGCCGAGTCGATCAGCGCCGGATACGCGCTGGCCACAGCCTGGTTGCCGTATATCCTGTAGCAGGGAACAGCCGCGCCCAGGGTCAACCCGTTCACCGGGTCATAGGTGATCTCGTTAAGTTCGGGGATATTCTTGCCGTCAACTACCAAATCGGTGTCGTCGTAAACGCCGGCCCTGAGAGCTACCAACAGGTCAGTTCCACCTGCCATTATCCTCGCGCTTCCTCCGGCCTCGCCCAACAGATCAACGGCTTCCCTTACTGAGTGGGGAGTAGCGTAATCAATCCACTTCAATAGCCAACCTCCTTTCCAGGTCTCTATCTATAGTTTTCAATTGCGTAATTCCGGTCCTACGGCGCTCCCTCGAATAACGCATAGTAGCCGTCCAACCGGCACACACAAATTAACGCGTTACACGAGGTCACGTCCTGAGGTAGAAGACACCCGCACCGGGGTTGGGATTATTGGTAATAATGCCGGGTGCCCGTGGTCTCGGAACGCCGTTCTGCCCCAGGAGCCGAAACCAGCCTAGAGTATATCAGAGGAAGGTATGTTCAACAATGGTAAGGAGCGCCAGGTCAGTATGCAGGCTCCGTGCCTGTGACTCCATCCTCATTCAACTGCGAAATTGCCTGCGCTGGCATGCCTAGAAGATGTCCGAAGATAAAGGCGTTGTGCTGTCCCAAAGTAGGGCTGGGCCAACGCACCTGGCCGGGCGTGCGAGACATCTTCCAGGCGATGCCCGGCAAAAAGTACGTCCCGGCTGAGGGATGGTCCACAAGTTCCAGCAGGCCACGCTCCTGGTAGTGCGGGTCGTTGAATATGTCCTCGCCAGACATCACGGGGGCGGCGGCGATGCCGTTGTCCTGAAGCAGGCCCATCAGTTCAATGGCGTCCTTGCCAGCGGTCCAACCCGAGATTATGGAGTTCAGATCGTCCTGGTTCCGATGGCGCGCCAGCAGACCGGAGAACTTTTCGTTCTGGGCCAGTTCTGGCATCTCCATAACCTCACAGAGCCTTCGCCACTCGGCATCTGAAGTTACGGCGATGGTGATCCATCTGTCGTCGCCCTGGCATCGGTAAGCGCCGTGAGGGGCATGCGTCGGATGTCGGTTGCCGCGATTCTGGGGCAGGGTCCCGTCCATCTGATAGCCCACGATATGCTCGCCCATGACTGACACCGAGGATTCCAGTTGGGACACGTCGATGAACCCGCCTTTGCCGGTGCGCCTGCGACGCCACAGCGCCGACAGCACGGCTCCGGCGGCGTGCGCTCCGCTGATCGGATCGCCGAAATTCACCCCTGACTTCACCGGG
>JASLRP010000379.1 GCA_030743915.1 SAR202 cluster bacterium
AGGATTATCGACCCTGTAATCCGTGCCTACCCCATCGAGGACATGGAACCCGGCGACCTGTACTGGTACAACGATCCCCACCTCTCAGAGGGCGCCATCCAGCACACGGGGGACATGTGTTTCCTGTCGCCCGTGTTCCACCAGGAAAGGCCAGTGGGGTTCGCTGTCAGCTTCGGTCACTTCTGGGACATTGGAGGCAGCGTCGCCGGCAGCCTGTCGCCCCACTCATCGGAGATTTTCCACGAGGGGATGCTGGTCCCCCCCATTCGCATCATGAGGGGCGGAGAGCTGAATCGCGAGGCCTATGCCGTCATCCTCAACAACTCTCGATTCCCCGAGATGCTGGAGGGCGACACTCGCGCGCTGATGGCCGCGTGCCGACTGGCCGAGGACCGACTCCAAGAGCTTATGGACCGATACGGGCAATCTCAGGTCCTGGAGGCCTTTGATCAGATCATCGAGCGCAGCATCGCCGAGTTCAGAAAATTCGCCCGTGAGGTAATTCCCGAGGGTGAACACCATTTCTTCGACTATGTGGACGCTGACCCTGTGGACGGCGACCCCCGCCGGGTGGACGTAAAGTTCATTCACGAGGGCGACAGGCTGGTGGCCGACCTCACGGGGTCTGGTCCCCAGGCCACCGGGCCGGTCAACTTCATCACCAGTCCCGGAGCCTTCAACCTGCTGATGGCCCGTCACCTGTGCTACATGAATCCGGAGCTTCCCCTGAACGAGGGCGCGGTGGATTTTTTGGATGAGGTTCGCACGAAACCTGGAACTATCACCTATCCTAATTTCCCTGCGCCTGTGGGACTCCGCAGTCACACTGTCATCCGCTTGATGGGCTGTCTGGGCGGTATCGTCGCCCAGTCCAACGGAGGACGCGCTCCGGCTTCGTCCCCCGTCTATGTCATCTACAACCTGAGGACCATCGCTGAGGACGGAAAATTCCTGTACTTCAGCGAGGGGATAGGCTCAGGACAGGGCGCGAGGCCCCACGCCGACGGACTCAACGGCATATACTTCCGCGACCAGCGCAACTACCCTGTCGAGTTCGAAGAAGGCGAGTTCCCCCTGCGGATAGAGCGGTACGCGATCCGGCCCGACTCCGCAGGACCAGGCTACTTCCGAGGCGGGTGCGGCATATCCCGCGAGGTGCGGATCATGGTGGACTGCACTCTCAGCACTCGGATGGACAATGTACGGTTCCCATGCTTCGGTATCGACGGCGGCATGTCTGGTTGGCCCGGTCGGTTCACTCTGAACCCCGACACATCCGATGCGCAGGAGATTCCACCCGCCGGCGAGGGGATTTCCGTGAAAGCAGGAGACATCCTCAGAATCGAGACAGGCGGAGGCGGAGGCTGGGGTGACCCGTTCACACGAAGCTCTGAGGATGTCCAACGCGACGTGTTGGAGGGTTATGTGACTGTTGACGCCGCGCTGTCGGAGTATGGTGTAGCTCTGTCGTACGATGGTTCGGAGATCGACCACTACTCGACTGAAACTGCTCGAAACCAACCCCGTCCACCCAGGCCCGATGTTGACCGAGGCCCCCATGGTCAGGAGTGGCTCGGCAGGCTGGGAGTTTCTTCGTAGTCAGAGAGCAATCCTCAGAATTCCCTGACGAAGACCTATCCTCCATCCCGAAAGGATCTCTCTATGTCGAGTGGGAACGGTTTTCCATTCAGTAATGATTTGGCGAGATGAAGCCAGTGCCTTGACGGAAAACCCCACTGTCTGTAACCTGAGCCGATAGAAATCCTATGACACAACGGGGAGAGGAGTCTTACATGGCTACCAGCACACAAACTTATGAAATTGACGTCGCGGACGTAGAATATCTCCAGCACGGCGATACACCTCTAATGGCAAAGGTCTTCAAGCCCCGTGGCAGCGGACCGTTCCCCATTATGGTTGAACTGCATGGCGGGGCCTGGGTTCGGGGAGACCGTCTGAACGGGGACGCGGCCAACGAAGCGCTGGCCAAGATGGGCGTGATCGTAGCGGCGTTGGACTTTCGCACAGAAGCGCCATATCCGGCCTCTCTGGCCGACATCCATTATGGGATTCGCTGGTGCAAGACCCAGGCTGCCGGATGGAACGGGAACCCGGATGGTATCGGCGCCATGGGCACTTCCAGCGGCGCGCATCAGGCAATGCTGCTCGGCATGCGCCCGGACGATTCGCGCTACTCTGAGTTGCCGCTCCCGACAGGCGCCGTGGCGGACGGAACACTGGGCTGCGTGATCATGGTCTCTCCCGTGATTGACCCACTTGGTCGCTATCACTACGTTCAGGGTCTGCGAGATGATGTCACTCCGCCAGCCGAGATGAACACCGAGCGGGTGGCGCAGGCTCATGACCAGTACTGGCAGACGGAAGAGGCAATGTCCGAAGCGGCCCCGGCGCGTATCCTGGCCCGTGGAGAGCGCACGGCTCTGCCGCCAACGCTGTGCGTAGCGCGCAACTACGAGGCATCGCACCCGCGTCCGGACCTCGACGAATTCATTGAGCAGTACCGCAAAGCTGGCGGCCAGATCGATGTGAACATTTTCGATGGCGAGGGCTCAGGTCTGCTGAGCGATCTCTCATTGCCAATCGCCGAGCAGTCGCTTGATTTGATGAGCGCGTTCATACATCAACACCTCGGGTAAACCATAAAGACTGGCTCTCCGCTGGGCAAGCCTGTTTAATGCCTTCGTCCGGTGGAGAGCCATCTCTGAGTCGTCATTGAAGTTCGACCAAAGTGTATCTTTGTTCAAGAATTTTGGGACGATTTCAGGAAGCTCGACTTCGAAACACCGGCCTCCCCCCAAAGCCACGATTCCCGCTTGATATAGTCCCTCCATAGCAATATAATCCTGCCGTCGGGGAAGAATGCAATCCAATTCATGAGTTGCAGTAGGCACTAATCACCGAGGAGGGCAACGGAAATGGCTATATTCTCAGACGGCGGCGTCTATGCGAAGCTGGGCGTTCGGCACGTTATCAATGCAATGGGGAACCAGACAATCCTCGGCGGCTCAAGCCCATCGGACGTCGTCCGAGACTCGATGGAGGATGCCAACGGAAGCTACGTGGAGATGCGGGAGCTTCTTGAGAAGTCCGGCGAGTTCATTGCACACCTGGTGGGGACAGAAGCCGCATACGTGACCGCTGGCGGCGCGGCAGCGATGGCCCTCAGTACGGCAGCCTGCATGGCTGGAAGCGACCCCGACAAGATTCTTCAACTGCCAGACACCACGGGCCTGAAGGGTGAGATACTCATCCAGCAAAAGCAGAGGTACAGCTACGACCGGGTCTATACCTTCGCAGGCGCAGACCTGATAACCGTTGGTGACGACGACGGATGCACCGCCGAACAGTTGGAGGCAGCCATCAACCCCAACACGGCGGCGATTGCCTATTTCGTCCAGCCCGATTGGGACGACTCTGTGGTGTCCCTGGAAGAGACGGTCAGGATAGCCCACCAACACGACGTCAAAGTCATTGCCGACGCCGCCTCACAGATTTACCCTCTGGACTATATGCTCAACAACGCTCAGGGCGCAGACCTGGTGTGCTTCGGAGCCAAGTATCTGGGCGCTCCTCACGACACCGGATTCGTTTGCGGGAGCAAAGAGCTGGTTGACGCTGTGGCGGCCAACGGGTTCATCGGATTCCACACCGGCGGTCGGCGGGCAATGGGCCGCGCCTACAAGGTCACTCGTCAGGGCATCGTCGCGGTAATCGCGGCTCTGGATGAGTGGTTCACCATGAACCACGAAGACCGACTTCTCGGCATCGACAACAGACTGACGAGCATGGAGTCGGGACTGAAAGGGATGCAGAACGCTGAGTCTAGCGTTGTCCAACATGACCGGTTCTGGGGTTCGACGCTCCACGTGAAGATCGACCCTGCCACCGGCAAGACGGCCGAGGACGTTCTCAAGGAACTGGACGAAGGCAACCCCCGCATCTGGGCCAACTCCGTAGGCGACGACACCGTGACCTTCAACGCCCACACCCTGAACCCCGGCGAGGAGGACATCATCGTCCAGCGCCTGCGTGAGATTGTTTCGTAACGACTTGTCGCCATGCTGAGTCGCGCCGAAGCATCTGGTCGTCAGAAGGACAATCGTTGTTGCGCTTACGGCCAGACCCTTCGGTTGCGACCTCAGGGTGGACATATTCGCCATGCTGAGTCGCGACGAAGCATCCGGTCGTCAGAAGGGCAACCGTTGTTGCATTCAAGGCCAAACCCTTCGGTTGCGACCTCAGGGTGGCGAGTTTAAAATTCCTGACAACCTGACACCTGAAAGCCTGATACCCCAGCAACGGAGGAAACCATGACCACAGAGAAAGTCAAACTCGGAATCATCGGCGCAAACGTCGGCTACGGCTGGACTCCCCGCGCCCACGCTCCCGCGATTGCCAACCTGCCAGACATCGAGCTTACAGCGGTCTGCACCGCCCATGAGGAGACTGCCCTCGAGTCCCAAAAGCAATTCGGCGCTCTGGAGGCTTACCACAATCACAAGGATATGCTGGAGCAGTCCGACCTGGACATCGTGGCCGTCGTCGTGCGTGTTCCCATCCACTACGAGCTTGCGATGGACGCTATGAGGGCAGGTAAGCACGTTTACACCGAGTGGCCGCTGGGAGCCAACCTCCAGGAGGCTCAGGAGATGGCGGACCTGGCCCGCGAGAAGGGCGTTCTGTCGATGGTCGGCCTCCAGTCTCGCGCGGCGCCCGTGTTCCTGACGCTGAGAGACCTGATTGCCGATGGCTACGTGGGCGAGGTGTTGTCCGTCAATCTCAACCAGATCAACGGTGGAGTCCTGTCTCGCCCGTCGGGCCGGACGTGGCAGAAGGACGTTACTCTCGGGGCCACGACGCTGACAATCCCCTTCGGTCACTCCATAGACGCCCTGTGCATGTGCCTGGGCGAGTTCGAGAGCGTGTCGGCGACGGTGCGCACTCAGGTCCCTCAGTGGCACGAGACCGACACCGACACGATGGTGGACGTGACCGGCCCGGATAACATCATGGTTAACGGAACGCTGGAAGGCGGCGCGGTGGTGTCCGCCCAGACCAGCGCAATTCCGTATCACGGCTCAGGCTGGAAGCTGGAGGTTTACGGGCGAGAGGGCACGCTGGTAGTGACCAGCAACGAATCGCCCTCCACCGGCGGCGCGAGGCTCCAGGGAGGCAAGGCCGGCGCCTCTGAATTGGAGGACATCGAGATTCCAGACAAGCACGTGTTTGTGCCCGATTCGGTTCCCCAGGGGCCGGCGTTCAACATCGCCCAGCTATGGAGTCGATTCGCCGACGCCGTTCGCTCCGGCGAGCGGGTCGAGCCTGACTTCGACACTGCTCTCCAGCGACACAAGCTGCTGGACGCCATCCAGAGGGCATCGGACACTGGACAGGCCCAGACCCCATGACCGACTCGGTGGAAAATTTCGAATTGGGTGATGTGGTCTTGCAGTCGGGCCTTACTCTGCGAGGGGCGAAACTGGCATACAGGACTTTTGGAGAACTGAACGAGCGTCGGGACAACGCAATAATCTTCCCGACGTTCTTCGGCTCCAACCACACAGGCAACGAGCCGATGATCGGCGAAGGCATGGCGCTGGACCCGTCGCGCTACTTCATCGTCGTGCCAAATTTGCTGGGCAACGGGATGTCGTCATCACCCAGCAACACGCCACTGCCCTACGACCGGGCGCGGTTCCCGAAGATGACCTACTACGACAACATCAAGTTTCAGCATCGTCTGGTAACCGAGAAGTTCGGAGTCGAGCGAATCGCGCTGGTATGCGGCTTCTCGATGGGCGCTCAGCAGTCCTTCCACTGGGGGGCGTTATATCCAGATATGGTGGAGCGCATTGCCCCGTGGTGCGGCTCCGCGAAAACATCCCGCCACAACTTCGTGTTCCTGGAAGGCGTGAAGGCCGCCCTCACCGCCGATGACGCCTGGAATAACGGCTGGTACGATCAGCAGCCAACCAAAGGAATGCAAGCGGCTTCCCGTGTCTATGCGGGGTGGGGGCCATCCCAGGCTTTCTATCGAGAGAAGGTCTATCTTCAAATGGGAGCTTCGTCCGTCGAGGACTATCTCATCACAGGCTGGGAGGGCAGGTTCCGAGAGATCGACGCCAACGATTTTCTGGCGATGATAAACACCTGGCAGAATGGCGACATCTCCGACAATCCGCTCTACGAAGGCGACTTCGAGGCCGCGTTGGGCGCAATCAAGGCGAAAGCCTTCGTCATGCCGTCCCAGACCGACCAGTACTTCCCGCCAGAGGACAACGAGATCGAGGTGTCCCACATGCCCAACGCCGAGCTTCGGGTCATCCCATCCATCTGGGGGCACCTCGCCGGAGGGCCGGGCCGTAATCCTGTCGATACCCAGTTCATCGATGACGCTCTGAAGGAACTACTCGCAAGCTGAGCCGTTCTCAGAGTTCACGTTCCACGTCACTTTGAGAACTCCGTCAGAACATTCCAAACGTCGTCGGTGATAACGCCGTAATGGAAGAAGATGTAGCGACTGATGCCACTGTTTTCCAGTGTTCGGAGTAGGTCACGCACTTCCTGTGGCTGTATCTGAGGCCCACCGAAATGTTCCAGCGCGATGAATGGAATGAGCTTATCGACGTCCCCTGTGAGATGGATCATTTTCCTCATCTCGTCTCCCGCAACCTGCTCGTAGAAAGACGAGGTTGCGGGATCGTCAAACTTCTCAACTGGGTAGTCGGCTGGAAACTCGATACCGAGGATTCGCTCAGTGAGCGCAACAACATTTTCTCTCGATAACGAGGGGTTCCATTCAGCAATCGTGTTTGCGTAGTTGCTGACGGTGTACCTGAATCCGGGCTGGTTTCCCGCCCACAGGTAGAGTTTGGGTAGCTGATAATCGGCATAGGCGCTGCGTCTTGAAAGGGCGTGTCCGGTGAGAGCGACATACGACGGTGTTCTCGAACTGGCCATTACAGTAAACTCAGGCAAATGCCTTTTGATCCCCTCGTACTCTCGTTTCATGTGGTCCTCAATGGTCCTGTACCTGAACCGCAGCAGATCAAGCAATTCAGGATGTGACAACCACCAATCAGCCGCTCCCAGAAATCCCCGCGTGTTTAGCAGGAACCCTTCGACTTTCTCGTCATTCAACTGCTGCATCTCCAGCTTGAACGCAGCTAGGGCGTCGATCAACTTCATTAGATCGAGCCCCATCGAACGCGCGGCGCTTTGGCAATGGTCGCAGACGCAGTTCTCAGCAAAGAGATCATCCCTCGCCCCTGGGGCGATCTCCCACTTATTGTCCGGACCGTCCAGCACGATTCCCGAGAACATTGGCAGCTGATTCACGTAATCCCTGGTTCGCGCCACCAGATATTTCGCGACCTGAGGGTCGTTCCAGCATGAGAACCCGCGAGCGCCTTCAGGACCCGCCGGATATCCGCTAATCTCAAAATAACTTTTGTCATCGAACAGGTAGAGATTTATGCCCTTCGCCGAGGCCCGTTGGAAGGCATCGCGAAGTTCACCGAAATTGGGATCGAATTCGTCCGAACGTGTTGGAGGACTGAGGTTCAACCCGTCGTAGAGCGATTCGTCGGGTTTAATGATTGGCACGTACTCGAACTGATCGCCTTTGTCCTCGAAAAAGGACAACACTCTCGGCCTAGCTTCCTCGTGGGATGGCAGTGGCTCTCCGTTTTCGACCTCGTTGAGAAATGCCATCCAACTGACGCATACTTCCCGGAATCCACCCTCAATCAGTTCGTCCCAGAAACCATCATCCAGCATTATCTCCACGGGGGGACGGGTGAGCATGATTGGTCTTAACGGCATATCAGTCGTCTCCAGATGATCGTTGGAGGTATCAATATCTAACCCAGCCGGTACACCCTCCGGGCGGTTTCGCGGAACAACGACGCCTTCTCAGAGTCCGAAAAACCTTCGGAGATGCGCTTGAAGGCGTTCCACATCACGTTGTACGAATAGGACACTTTATCCACTGGGAAATTGCTCTCGAACATGCAACGTTCGGGGCCGAATTTCTCGATGCAGTAGAGGTAGTAGGGCTTCATTTCCTCGGCGAGTTCCTCTGAGCCAATGGGTTGGTCGCGATCTTCCCAACCGAAGCCTGTGAACACCATGCCGATACCGCCGACCTTTACGACAACGTTTTCGCAGGTTGCAAGGTCTGCCATAGACTGTTTCCAGGTCTCCAACACCTCGTCGCGCTGTCCCTCGTATGGGCCGATTCCTATGGGGCCGCCAATATGGTTGAGGATGATGGTGATTCCTGGGAACGCTCTTGCCAGGTCTGTAACTTCAGGAATCTGAGGATGGTAAACCCAGCCCTCGAAGCTCAGGTTCATCGACTCCATTCGCGCGTATCCCTCTCGGAACTTTGAGTCCATCAGTATGCCTTCGGGCGGCGCGCCGGCTACGTCTGCGTTGACGTTCTGGTCCCAGGCTGCCCTATGACGTATTCCTCGGAACCGATTCGGGCTGGCTTCCTGATGGGCCTCAAGAACTTCGGTCACCGAGTCTCCCAGCGTGAAATCTGCGGAGCTTACGATTCCGGCGGCGACCTCTGTGGGGCCGTGATTGCCGGTGGCGCTTTCATCGGCGATTCCCTGGACGTAAACAGTTTCGCCCACAACCTTCAGGGCTTCGGGGCCGTCCTCAAGGTACTCCGAACTGCACTCGACGAACACCGTCTCGGTGATGTTGTGGCCCGAGCCAGTATCGGCCAGCAGGTCCTCCAGAATGTACCGGCTGGATGGGCGGTCCCAAAAGTGGTGGTGCGGGTCGCAGATGGGCAGGTCCGGGTCGATGGCGTCTTCGGCGGTCAGGGCCAGCCATGCCTGGCGGTCTGTGGTCATTTTGTCTCCCTCGGCTTCGTGTCGGGTGTTTAGTCGGCAGAGTGCAGTATATCAGGAGGGCATGCTATGCGGAGAGGCGCTGCCTCGCCTCGTCCCGACTGCCGAAGAATGCGCCTGCGCGGACTGTGTAAAATGCCCCGCCAGCCAGCAAGACGAAGAAGCCAACCAGAATGAATGTGAACGAAAACCCGAAAGCCTGGGCGACATATCCCGCAGTTATCGGCCCCAGCGTCATGCCTCCGGCGTAGGTGGACTGGAAGATGCCCATTGCGAAAAATCGCTGGCCGCCGGATATCCCCTCGACGCTCAGGGCCATCAACAGGCCGAAGGTGAGACCCAGACCGATCCCTACCAGAAGCTCGGACAGATACAGCATCGCCAGATTTCCCACCGGAGTGAGCAGTATCCCCATGCCCAAAATGGCCAATCCCGCAGTGATGACTCGCGTGCTGCCAAAAGCATCAGCCAAACGTGGGCTGAGCAACGCCACACCCACGAACACCGATATATAGACCATTATCAGCAAGCCCTGGACGCTGCTGCTGACACCCAGCTGTTCGGTCGCATACAGTTGGGTAATGTTGTACACGGTGGCATATACCGCGAAGAACACCATCGCCATCGTCAGGGCCATGATGTAGAGATTGGGAGACCTCGGCAGGAGGACCCTCTGCGTGGGGGCCTTCTCTATTTCAGGCGCTTCAGGTTCGATAATGAACAGCACAAGGACCGCGGCGCCAATCGCTATAACCACGGTGATCCAGAACGGGGTCATCAAGCCGAAACTGTCCGCCAACCAGCCACCGATGGGATTGGCGAATATCTGTCCCCACCCGAAGAAAGAGGCGGCCACCACCGTGCTGGCCCTGGCCGAACGGGGCGGAAAGTAGAGCGAGTACAGGACGGCGATAGCCACAAAGGACCCGGCCCCTACTCCCATGAGGATGCGGGACACAAACAATGCCCAGGCAGAGTCAACCAGCGGAGGCAGCGCAAAGGCCAGCGCCAAACCCAGGAATCCGCCGCTGATCATGAACCGTCGCTTGTCCACCAGAATATCGCAAAACCACCCGATGGGCAGACGTGACACGAACAGGGCGAACCCGTAGAAGCCGATTACCAGCCCGAGAAACCCCTCCTGAAATCCGCGCTCACTGACGTAGATTGGCCACACCGCTCCCGTCAGGTAGATGATGAAAAACAGCAGGAACGCGCATATCAGCAGTATCCAGGGCGAAAGTCGCCGGCGCATTTAACCCTCATTGCATGTGGGCGTTAAACCTTCGCGCCACTGCATCTCTCTGTCGCAGAGAGCGTACCAACACGCGCGACTCATCGCAACAGCCAGCTTTTGCGGGGTGAAATCTTACTCCGCAAGCAGAACATTTCTACTCGCGGCCTTTCGCCTGGATTTTTCGATCAGATTTTCCCGTTACACGCTTGAGCCCTGGATGCGCCTGTCGCGGCCCTTCCACTCGCGGTCTCGGAGGATGAACTTCTGGATTTTGCCGGTGGCGGTCTTTGGCAGATCTCCGAACTCGACGTGCTTGGGAGCCTTGAATCGGGCTATACGCTCCTGGGTGAAGGTGATGATCTCTTGAGCGTCCATCTCTATGCCGTCGCGGGCCGATATGAAGGCCTTGGGGACCTCGCCCCATCGGTCGTCGGGAACGCCTACGACGCAGACTTCCAGCACGCTTGGATGCTCCATGATGACCTTTTCGACCTCCTGACTGGAGATGTTCTCTCCGCCGGAGATTATGACGTCCTTGGCGCGGTCCTGAAGCTCGATGTATCCGTCGTCGTGCCACACGGCCAGATCGCCGGAGTGGAACCATCCGCCCTTGAAGGCTGTGTCGGTGGCATCGGTGTCATCGAAGTAGCCGGTCATGACATTGTTGCCTCGCATGACCACTTCGCCCATGCTCTTGCCGTCCTGGACAACGTCGTTCATCTCTTCATCGACCACCCGAAGGTACGGTCCTGCGAGAATGAATGGCACGCCCTGACGCGATTTGAGATTTGCTCTCTCCTCGATGGGAAGTTCGTCCCAGCCGGGTTGCATGGCGCATATTGTGTGCGGGCCGTAGGTCTCCGTGAGCCCATAGGTGTGATGAATGAAGGCGCCCATGCTCTCGATAGTGCGGATGACCTGAGGGGCGGGAGGAGCGCCTGCGGTCATGATGGTGAGGCCGGTCAGGTCTGCGTCGGCAGCCTCGGGAGCGGAGTACATCATGGTCAGAACGGTGGGCGCTCCGCACATGTTGGTGACGCCCTTCTCTCGAACGAGCCGGTATATCTCGGCGGCGTCGACGCGGCGCAGGCACAGGTGCGTTCCGCCCATCGCGGTGATGCCCCAGGTGTGACACCAACCGTTGCAATGAAACATGGGCAGAGTCCACAGGTAGATGCTGCGCCATGTGACCCCAGACTCGATCATCTCGGCCATCGCATTGAGATAGGCCCCGCGAGCGTTGTA
>JASLRP010000380.1 GCA_030743915.1 SAR202 cluster bacterium
TTCCAACCGATTCGACGTTACGGCAACCCGAGTGTTTTCGTTGTCTCCTCAGACTGAGCAAATCCTGGACAGCCTGGATCGCCCCGTCAGGGCCAACGCGTTTTTCATTCCCGATAACAGCACCACCGCCTTCGCCGAACAACAGGCGGAGGACCTTCTGAATGAGTTCAGCCGCCAGAATCCGAATTTCACCTATCGATTCGTTGACCCAGAATTGGACCGATCTGTAGCCGCGCAATATGACGTGCAGGACTATCCTACTGTGGTGTTCGAAGACATTGACCAGGGCAGCCTGCAGGGAGTGTTCGGTCTCAACGAACAGGATTTTGTCACCGGGATACTCATCGCCACTGGCATTCAACAAAAGCGCGTGTACTTCCTCACTGGACACAAAGAGGCATCCATCACTCGGAGTCCAACCACAGGAGAAACCGACGCGAAAGGTTTCGACTTCGCCATTCAGGGCATGCAAAGGGACAACTATGACGTTCGACCCCTGAACCTGCTGGAACAGCCAGACGGAGTTCCAAGCGACGCCGCTGTCGTGGTAATACCCGGCCCAGAACAGGACCTCTCGACCAACGATCTCGACGCCCTGATGGACTATATGCTGGACGGCGGCAGTATCATCATGTTGTTGGATCCACAACTGCCTTCAACGTATCGTCAGTTTATCAACCAATGGGGCCTCCAGATATTTGATGACAGCGTGGCTGACGTTGTGAGCAACGTCGCCGGCGAAGCGTTAACCCCGATGTTTCAACGCACCAACGGTCAATTCGCGCCCAACAGCCTTACAGGCGTTCCAATCGTTGACGAGTTGGATGTGGTCTTCTTCCCAGGCGCCACGGCTCTGGGAATGTTGGTGCCCCCCGAGGACTTCCCGCAATTTATCACCTACACGCCGTTGGCATTGACAACGCCCGCAAGTTGGCTGGAGAACAACCCCGATCAGGTCGAATACGACCCGGGACTCGATCCGAGCGGCCCGATGGATGTGGTCGCCGTCATACAAGCGGCGGCTACTATCGACGGTGATTTGCTGATCAGGAACGAAGACAAACTGGCGAAGCTGATCGTGTTCACCGACTCAGATTTTGCCAGAAACGGTTTCTTTTTCAGCAGTGACAACGCCGATTTCTTCTTGAACTCGGTGAACTGGCTTGCTGATGACACCGAGTTGATCTCCATCAGACCCAAACTTGTCCCGTTCCGAGAGTTGGTGGTCAACCAGCGTGAGCGAAACTTCATCAAGTGGTCTAGCTGGTTCGTGCCTCCGCTAATAATGTTGATACTCAGCACCATCGTATGGTGGAGGCGAAGATAAAGAGGCGGTGGAATGAACTGGAAAGCAACACTACTTCTCGTTGTGCTAGCAATTGGCGCGGCAATAGTTGTTTACATCAACCCGTTCGAGAAAACTGAAGAGGAAGAAGAGGACCCGCCGTGGTTCTATCAGGTTTCCTTCGACGACGTTATGTCCATCAACGTGACTCACAATGACAATAATGTCAGTTTCTCCAAGCCCACGCCCAACGCTTGGGTCTTCGATGATCCTGTCGGAATCCCGCCAGATCACTTCCGCTGGGGCGGCATCGTATTGCTGCTCAGCGGCCCGCAGACCAAACGAGACTTCTCTACTGTTCGTGACACCGTGGACAATCCGGCTCAGTATGGCCTAGACAACCCCCGCCTGGTCGTTGATGTCGGGCTGACGGCGAACAGGAATGTCAGCTTCCGGCTTGGCGACGCCACTTCTGATGAGAGTTTCAGCTACGCGCAAGTCACCGGATTTCCTCAGTTGTTCCTGATCGCCAAGTCTTGGGGTGATGTCCTGGCGCGACTGGCCGACGAACCACCGATTCCAAAGTGGTTCGTGGAGCGCGAAATCGCAGAAATTGAAGAGCTCAGCATATTCTTGGGCGATGTTGATGGCGAGGAAGGCGCCGTGCTGAGAATTCAACAGGACAATGGCGAATGGTTCGCTAGAAACCTGGCCACAGATGAAGAAAATCGGCCCTTGGACACCGAAAAGTGGGCCGCACTACTCCCTTTCATGACCGGACCACCCAATATCTTGGTGGAAAATCCTCGCATTGAAGACCGAGATTACACCCGCTGGGGCATCGAGGATAATGGGCCTTCGATAGAGATCAGGTTCAGAGGAATTACCGACCGAGGAACAAGTTTCATTGACGGGATTCTGTTCCGCATGGGCGATAAAACTGAGGACGGATTGCACTATTACGCGACCTCAGCGTCTGACCAGATTATCAACCCGGTCCTCAAACTTGACGCCGAGTGGACCGAAATGATGTATGCGCTGTTTAATGACGTGCCATATGGAGACACCAGCGGCGCGGCGCGGGGAGCGGACTTGAAGCCCGCGGGCTAGCCAGCCGAGATACCTCTGCGTCACTAGCCAGCCATTCATCGTTGCCTCTCACATTTGAGAACGATATACTGCGTCCGACGCCGACAGTGGGACTCAACCGTCCTGGCTTGGCGTGGCCGCAACAACAACGACCGGGACTACACATGCACGCCGAAATAGTCTCCATCGGGACCGAAATTCTGATGGGCGAGATAGTTGACACGAACTCCGGGTACCTTGCCGCTGAATTGGCGAAGATCGGAATCGACGTTCGTTGGGTCACGAAGGTTGGGGACGACCCTGAAAGGCTCCACGAGGTCATTGAGCGCGGCTGGAACCGGTCTGATGTCACCATTACCACCGGAGGCCTGGGACCGACCTCGGATGACCTGACGCGCGAATCCATCGCCAGGGTCATGGGCGAAGAGATGATTGTGCAGGACGACCTGTTGGCAAATCTCAAATCCCAATTCGAAGGTCGCGGCGTGCCGATGCCCGCGACCAATATCAAGCAAGCGACGCTGATTGAATCGGCGGAGGTGGTCCTCAATCCGATGGGGACTGCTCCAGGTTGGTGGGTGAATCGCGGGGACCGAGTCATCATCGCGATGCCTGGCCCTCCCAGAGAGTTGTCTCGAATGTGGGACAACGAATTGGCCCCAAAACTACGCAGCATGAACCCCGAAGTTGCGATCGTCACCCGGACTCTCAAGACCTTCGGAATCAGCGAGGGCGGACTCGACGAGATGCTTTCTCCCCTGTTCAAGAGCGAGAACCCCAGCCTGGGTATCTACTCAAAGCAAGATGGGATTCATCTGAGAGCCATCGCCACCGCGACAACTGAGGTTGAAGCCCGTGAAATGATCACCCCAATGGAGCAGGAGATACGCCGGATCGCCGGCCACGCCATCTGGGGTCTGGACGACGAAACGGCGGTGACCCGGGCCATAGACGCCCTGAAACAGGCAGAGAAAACCCTCGGCATCATCGAGGGCTTCACAGCAGGTCTACTGACCAGCAGCCTGAATGAGGCGCAGGGGTATTCGGATGTATTGGCAGGCAGTCTCGTAGCTTCTAACCCGGCGGGTTTGCAGCGTTTCGGCATGCCTCAGGAGGTGTCCGACGACTGGAATAGTCCAACGCCGGCTACAGCCGAGACCCTGGCCAGGACTGCTCAGAAGTTCTTCGACTCTCAAGTCGGAGTGGGAATTACGGGGCTTGTGGCCGAGGCGACCGAGGCCAGCGGACGTGTGGGCACGGCGCACATGGCTTTCGCCGTTGGCGATCAGGTCACCTCCCGATCCGGCAGCTACCCCACACAACGATTAAGGATTCGCAGTCGAGCTGTCACCCACGCATTGCTGGAATTGATGGCCGCTCTGAACCCATCTAACTGAGTCATTTCATCAATGTCATTTTTCGAACTTCTGAAAACTGTTCCCATGTTCTCCGGGCTGTCTGACAGAGAATTATCGGTGATCGAGTCCATGCTTGAAATCGAGTCCTATCGTTCCGGGCAGATCATCATCAGACAGGAGGAGGTTGGCCGAAGCCTGTATGTCATCGTCGAAGGCGCTGTTTCGATCACCCGAACAACCCCGGAGGGCCAACGCATAGAGATGGCCGAGGTACGCAGGGGCGAGGTCCTCGGCGAGTTATCTGCCCTGGATGCCGGCCCGCGCTCCGCGGACGCCACAGCCATACAGGACTGTCAATTGTTGGCGCTGCACAGGGAGAAGTTCCTCATGTTTGTCCAGCATGAACCTCAGGCCGCGGTTACTCTTATGGTGAATCTGCTGGCAACTCTGAGCCAACGACTCCGCAGGACCGACGAAATCCTGTATGAGAACGAGGTCTCAAGACTCCAGGAATGGAACGAACAGATAGACCGCGCTACGACTCACATGAAGGATATGAACTCTGCATTCCAGGAGACCTTGTCGAGAAGGTTCGAGATCATATTCGCCTACCGGGACCTTATCGGCAACGTGGAACGACTCTCCGATATTGCCTCAGCATTGGCCCGAGGTTCCAATGCCGACCTCGGGCCAGGCATGAGCGACCTTGCGTCTGAACTGAGATCGCTGGCGGCGTCTGCGCGATTGCAGCACACCAATTAAGGGACACGAAATCAGGGTTGGACGATCTCGAATATCTTTTGAGGTTGGGTGATGCCCTTCAACTCGAAGGTCCCCACCTCGCGCAGGTTGCCCTCACCGGTTGCAGACAAAAGAGATTGCACAATCTCTGAAGCGTAAATCTGGCCGGCGCCTGCCAATTCATTGACCCTCGCAGCCAGGTTGACCGCATGACCGAACAGGTCTGCGTCCTCCACAATCGGTTCCCCTACCGACAGACCGATCCTCACGCCGACCTGAACGGTCGGATTGGAGCTATTGAACTCGCCAAGCTCACGCTGGACTGCCAGGGCACAGTCAACGCCGCTCTTGGCGCTGGGAAACGTTATCATGAATCCGTCGCCAAGCGCCTTGACCTCTGTGCCGTTGTGGGCGTGCATCTGGCGTCGGACGATAGCATCGTGGGTGCGAAGCACCGAACGGGCCAGAGAATCGCCCAGACGCTCTGTGAGAGCCGTAGATTCGACAATATCGGTGAACATGATGGTCACAGTCATACCCACAGTGGGTATGTCCAGGGTCATAGACGACGACGCAAACACCCAGTACGTCGCCATACCGCCTAACTCTATCTTGTCGCCCTCTTGAAGAATCACAGGGTCGGCGTCGAGTTTTTGACCGTTCAGGTAGGTGCCATTTCGACTGCCAGCGTCGGCAATCCAGAACCCAGCGGCATCGCCCCGGATCGAGGCATGTTGCCTGGATATTCCTGGCTGGTCAACAACGATATCAGACATCATCGAACGGCCAATCGATAATACCCCGAGGCCCAGAGAAGTGACTGTCCCGTCCTCTGGCCCTCCTTTCGCAATCAGGCTGGCGCGTGGTTCCATCGCCATGATAAACGAACTCCTGTTTCAAGTGTTCGCGCGCGGCTCCCGCAACGTGGCTCAGTATAGAAATACTATTATACGCATTTTTAACTCCGATGGGTTCAACGCGCAATATGCCTTGACGCTCCAAAACTCAGGCCGTAAGCTGGAATTCAAACGACGGCCAATTGACCACCCGCCACAGGAAACGCTAATGCCATCACTGAATATTGAGAACATACCGGACGCGCTGTACTCGAAGCTCGTAATCAGCGCGGAGAAGAACAACCGAGACCTCAACACAGAAGCGCTGTTTTGCCTTGAGAAGGCCCTGAGCGTTGCCGACGTTGACCCGGACGCTCTATTGGATAGATTGCGCTCTCTGAGGGCCAAGAAACCCCGCTGACGGCGTTCTCCAGGGTTCGACGGTCTGAGTTGAGTATCACGTTTCTCAAATTGTTGTTTCAACGCTGTGCCAGTTTGACCGGTATAAAAAAGAGGCCGCGAGTGTCAATTCGCGGCCTTTGATCATTTCCGTATTCCGACTTTACATGGTGAGCCGGCGGTAGAGGTACAGAAGCCTTTCCGGCAAGTCGAAAATGCTGTCGAGGACCTCGTATCCCATGTCCGCGCACATGTCTTTGAGATAATCGTGACCGTTCTTGTCAACTGTCAGGCAGAATGCGTTGATATCCTTGCGCCGGGCCTCTTCAAGGGCCATGCGCGTGTCGTGCACTGCGTATTCCTTCTCCACGCCTTCCCTGCTATATCCCCTGTCTTGAGGACGTCCGTCGCTGACGAGGAACAGTATCTTGGTGCGAGCGTCGGCCATCTCCAGTTTGGTCGTGGCGTGACGAATAGCCGGGCCCATCCTGGTTGCATGCAGCGGCGCCACACGGTCGATCCTCCGCTTCACCCGGTCTGAGAACGCCTCGTCCAACTCTTTGATTGTGTAGAACTCCACGTTCTCCCGTCCATATCCAGAGAACCCGTATATGCCGTAAAGGTCGCCAATAGCTTCCAGAGCGTTGACGATCAGGACAATCGCCTCTTTCTCGACGTCGATGATGCGCTTGTAGGAGCGTCTGGCGGCCTCGCCTCGACGGGTTCGCAGCCAGACCATGTACTCTACCGGGTCGTCGGGAGCATCCCAATCGTCGGCAGTGCGCTTGCCTTCGTCGATGGCCTCTGCCGTCGACGCGCTGGTGTCTATCAGGAAAGCGGCGGCCACCTCACGCTGGACTTTGTTCCTGCGCCAGTAGAATTTTTCACTGGGGCTGGAGCCAGTCCTCATATCAACTATGGCCTCGATCAGGTCATCGATGTCGATCTCTTCGCCGTCTTCCAATTTGCGCTGACGACGGAACATCTCCGGGACCATCATCTCGAACTGACGGCGAATCCTGGTCACCAGGCCGCCATAATTATGCAACGTGGCCGCGTAGAACGCGGGGTCGCCCTCCTGCATGGTCTTTTGCCGAACGATGCACCAGCGAGGCTTGTAGTCGTCGGCTCGGAAGTCCCATTCGTCGTAAACGAAGGTCTGGGGTTCGCTGGCTTCCAGGGAATCGCCATCCTCATCTACGTGAACAAATGGCCCCTGTCCGAACTCCGGATTGTCCGGCAAGTTCATTCCTGCCTCTTTAAGCAGGTTGTCGGCGAACAGGCCCTGGGAGTTCTGAATGTCCCCCTGCACAGCCTCGAAATCAAGCTCGGCGCTGTTTTGCAGCAGTTCTTCCAGTTGCTCCTGAGTGATCGGTTCTCCTTGAGTCTCGCCTGCCGACTGCTGGTCCTGCATGCGGAGTTGACTGAGAAGCTGCACCAGTTCAGGCTTGAAGTCGCCTCGATATTCGACTTCTTCAGAGGACTCGTAATCAGACTCGCCGTCCGACCTGAGCTCCATCTCCATGCCTTCAGCCAGTTGTTGAAGCAGTTGCTCCATCTCTTCAGGGTCGGTGTATTCTTCCTCTTGATCTTCGCCGGTATCGACGTCTTCCCATTCCTCGGGAGGCACTTCCTCGTTGGGTATCGCCGCGATTATGGCGTATATCCGCAGTGTGGCCTCAGCAGTGTCTTGCACCGTGGCTCCGGCGTCCAACACACGTCTGGCAATGTCGGTAATCTGTTTGGCCTGCTCGACGTACTCTGACGGAGCGGGAATGGAGTCGTATTGCTGGAGGCTGAGACGAACCAGGAATTCTACCAACGCCTCCCTCACGGGCAGAGTCTCAATCTCCGGCCTGCCCGAGTGTGAGTCGGCCTGCACGCCTGAGTACGCGGTGCGAATGCCCGGATACTCATGCTTCACCCGAAAGTCCAGACGTCCGTCCTCCACCACAGTGAAGATATCCAAGGACAATTTGCGGTCCTCGAACAGGTTGAAGAACCGTTGCATGTCGGTAATCCATGCGCGTTCCAGGCCTTCGCCTTCCACCGGTTCTTGGCTCTCACCTTCGGGTCGCTCTTTTTCGATTTTGTTCTGTTCCAACTCAGCGCGGCGGTCCTGGAAAATGGTTGAAGGCTCTTCGAACTCGAAGAAGAAACTGCCGAACTCCAGATGCGCCACCTGGTGAGTGGACACGACTTTGAACCAGCCGAAGTTTTCATCCTTGCTGGGGTAGCGATCAACGAGCATCGGAACGAACACTGTCGAACCCTCAGTGGATGGCGATTCAGACGACACCCAGCCGATGCCCTTGCTGACCAGATCTTCGCTGGCGGCGAGTTTGATCTCTGCGCCGGCGAGACCTCGACAGTACATTTCCATCACGGGTTTGATCCGGTCGAACTCCACGCCAGAGGACAGAGCTTCAAGCACCGCCTCGGAATGGGCCGATTCGATCTTGAAGAACGCAAGGCCGCCATCGGGGTTCTGTCGCAGGAGGTTGACGCCTTCTTCAAACCACCGCTCAACCTGCGACAGGGACAGCCTGTCCATTATCTGGGCGGTGCCTTTGATGAACTCGGGGACGGCCGCCGGAGATTCCTCCAGCAACCCTTCGGATAAGGTCAGGATACGAGAGTGCGCGTCTGGGTCCACCTCGGACAGCGCCTGGGAGGTTTCCAGCATCACGTTGGGGATGTTGGTGCCTCCTCCCTGCACCAGCCGTTCGGCGATCTTGAGAAAACGGAACCGCTGTTCCTGATCAATCTTGGGAAGGGCCTTGGCTCCCGATTCGAAGAAGGACTTGACCTCACGCCATCCGGAATCAACGAGAGCAGTCGCAAGACCTATGAATGCCGTCTTGTCATCACCAATCAACGGGAATATCTGCTGTCCCAGGGCCAGGCATTCTGCCGCAAGATCATAGGAACGATGGGACAACGCGTCGAGGAAGCTTACGAATCTCTCAAGTTCGGGGAACGTCAGGCTTTCCATCAAGGCAGGGCTGTACGAAAAGAACTTGCAGGCCAGCGTGCTGGATTTCCAGGTTCCCTTGTACAGGCTGTTGCCCAGCGCCGCCCATGATTCGATGTGCCGAGAGCGCAACTGGCTCATGGCATCTGGACTGGCTTCGAAGTATGCAGTCGCAAGAGTCGGAGACTCTTTGCAGAGATCGTTGCCGCACTGCGTCCATCGCATGAAGTAGTTGAAAGGCATGTACGAGATGACCTGAGGACTGACCTTATAATACTGGGCCGACGCCTCCCACGAACGGACGGTTTGCTCGGCAATTTCCACACCGGCATTGGCCCATTGGGTCATCGAGTCCGCGTCCATCGTGTCAGGCATTTTCGCCTGGGCCTTCTCAAATTCATCAGCAACGGGCGCCGGGAACCGGCGGAATTGCTCTCTGATCTGTTCCAGCGTAGATGTGTCTTGGTTTTCCACGCGGCCTCCTTAAATGGGCGCGTCCCCGAGAACATCGAGGAAATTTTCCAGTACCATAGCTGTGGCCCCGAAAACTACATGGCCGTTATATACATAAGTGGGCGAGGTTCGCACTACCCCATCACGCAGTCGCGTCTCCGACCGAATGCTGGCCTCAGTCCGAAGGTGGCTTATGGGCACCTCCAACACCTCCGCGACCTCAAATTCGCTGGGCTTGAAGTCGTAGGGGTATGGGATTGTGGCCACAAAAGCGTGGATCAGGAAGTTTGAGATGGTCTTCACATCATCCAAATCGCCGAGGTACTCGATGTCGTCAGGATGGACTCCCATCTCTTCGTGAGTTTCGCGAATGGCTGTCGCCAGCAGATTCTCGTCCTCGGGGTCAACGGCGCCACCAGGGAATGAGATTTCACCCTTGTGATGCTCGACCAGTTGGGACCGCTTGTTGAGCAGCACGCAATACTCGCCGTCTTTTGGGTAAACGACCAGCAACACCCCTGCGGGGCTCAGGGATGGATCATCAGTGGTCTTTTTAGGGTTATCGGCGAGCGCCTTTTGAATTGTTTCTATCGCTGGCGCTCGCATCGCATTTCCTTATGGACTTGGGATTGCCCACCTGCGAGGTCCGAACCCGCGCTGGCAGTTATTCGAAGATCGATGTCGTAAGCTCCTCGATACTGCGCTGAACCACGTGGTCGTCAGTAACTGCCCAGTTGATTGCAACCTGACAGGCACGCCTCGGCGGAATTCCTTGATTGATAAGCTGGCCTGCGTAGATCAACAGGCGCGTGCTGGCGCCTTCGCCGAGTCCATGCTCTTTCAGGTTCCGTACCTTCTCGCCCAGTTTGGCAAGTTGGTCAGCGACATTGCTATCTACGCCGCTTTCGTGCCTCACTATTTCAGCCTCAATGTCGTTGGGAGGATAGTCAAATTCAATGGAGATAAACCGCTGCCTGGTGCTGTGCTTCA
Organism: SAR202 cluster bacterium; assembly: GCA_030743915.1. Lineage (GTDB taxonomy): Bacteria > Chloroflexota > Dehalococcoidia > Lucifugimonadales > UBA1123 > UBA1123. The sequence continues at coordinate 10,126 of JASLRP010000380.1, forward strand.
GGTCTTTCAAAGCGCTCTGGTAGCCAGGGTTGTAAGAGAGCACCAGCAGGAACCCTTCTCCCGCCTCCAGCAGTTCGCCTTTCTTCTCGACAGGCAGAATCCTGCGGTGGTCGGTCAATGGGTGAATCAGTACGGTGGTGTC
>JASLRP010000381.1 GCA_030743915.1 SAR202 cluster bacterium
GAACACGACGCCAGGGTCACCGGTCTTCCATGCGGACTCGGTGATCTCGTCCCAAAGCTCCCGCGCTCGGATGGTCTCGACCACTTCCAGCACAGGGCCTTCGCCTTCGTCGCGAGGGTTGATGAGATTCCAGTCACCGTCGGCTTTGACCGCTTCCATGAAGGCGTCGGTTAGCTGAATCGAGATGTTGAAGTTCTGGAGCGTGTCATCGCCGTCCTTGCAGTGGATGAACTCGCGGATGTCTGGATGGCTATCCAGAAGTTGGCCCATGTGAGCGCCGAGACGGAAAGCGCCCTGAGTGAGGGTCGCGCCGACGGCGGAGTACAGTTTCATGACTGCGATCGGGCCGCAGGCGTTGCCGTGGGTCGTCCTGATGGCGTCGTTCTTGGGCCGCAAGTTGGAGAATCCGAACCCGATGCCGCCGCCCCACTTTTCGATCATGGCGGCGTCGTGAGCGACCTCCATGATGGACTCCATGTCGTCCTCGGGCGACGCGACGAAGCATGCAGATAGACAGCCCCGACCCGTGCCTGCGTTGACCAGGGTGGGGGAGTTGGGCAGGAATTTTAACGACGTCATCAGGTCGTAATACTTGTTCTCCCAGACCGCCTGATGTCCAGGCGCCTCGCCCTTGGCGATGGCGCTGGAGACTCGATGGAACAGGTCTTCTGGAGACTCTGTGGCGTTGCCGTCGGCGTCTTTGCGCAGGTAGCGCTCCTCCAGGATCATCCTGGCGTTGTCGGAAACTACCAGTTCGCCTCTGGACGTGGTGGGTGTGGCATGGCCGTCGCCATTATCGTTCTGGTTGCCTTTGAGGGACTGGGTGACCTGGCTCAGGACATCGCCGGACACGCCGGCAGACTCCAGAGCGCGTTCGATGTCCTGAAGCAGTTGTTCTGGGGTTCTCTGAGGGCCGGACCCGCTGGACTTTTCATCCACGTACATTCTCACGACTCCTGATTTGGGTTGCGCTTAGGGCGGTTATTGGTTATCGCGATCTGTGCTCTCGGGCCTCCCGTCGTACCCGAATAATAGCACAAAACGAACATATGGTCTATAATAAACAAAGGGCAAAATTCCCGACGAGTGGTCGCTACGCCGGGTTGGCCTGAGGGCGTTTGGGCCTCCGACCGCGACGGCGACGCCTGCGTATTGGCGGCGTCTCGTCCTCCAACATCGACAGTTGGTTTTTGGGAACGCTGTCGTCAGGCTCCCGGTTCTCGATGAGGGCTTCGATCTCTTGCTTGAAGCTCTCGATATCCCGGAAGTCCCGATAGACGCTGGCGTACCTGATATAGGCCACCCGGTCCATGCCCTTGAGCCGGTCCATGACCAACTCGCCTATGTCCTTGGACGTTATCTCAGCGCGGCCAGATTCCGAAAGGTCTGATTCGATCTCTTCCAACACTTTTTCGATACTACCCAAAGGCAGTGGGCGCTTGGCGCAGGCTTTGGTGACCGATGCCCAGAGCTTGTCGCGGACGAACTCCTCGCGCCGACCGTCGCGTTTGACCACCATGAGCGCGCGCATTTGAACGCGTTCGTAGGTGGTGAATCGCCGGGCGCAGGCAAGACACTCGCGCCTCCTCCGGATGCCATCACCGGAGTCTCGCGAGTCTATTACCTTGGAGCTGCTTTCGCCACAAAATGGGCAATACATCAAACAATCCGAATGGTTAAACAAAGTTTAAGAAAAGTATCAAAAACCACAACTTGCTGTGCCCTATGGATACAGTACCACCATATGTTGGGGTATGTCAATGAAATCCCACGCACGAGTTTTCAAACGGAGCGACCGATTTTCGGTAACATTGGTGGCGCGACAAGGGGGGCGCATTTTCGGCAATCTGACTGCGCCACAGCTGTTCAAATTCGGACGCTTTGACTTTCTGAATCGCCGCCAGATGTGGTGTTTCGCGGTCAACTAGAGGTGGCCGATCCACATTCGGCCAGAGTCTTCAGTTGCGACTTCAGAATGGCGAAACCTGCCAACCTGATCCCTGAATCCTTGTCGATAAACAACGACGGCGCTGTCGATTCAACAGCGCCGTCGGTATGTGTCTGTGCTGAGTGGACGGTTAGTCCGGCGCGCTGTTGTTGGGCCGTGAGCGCGCCCTGGAGAATCGCCTCAAGAACGGCGGCAGGTCCAGGTCCGAATCGTCGTTGTTCAGAGCCTCGTTGAGAAGACGATCCACCTGGTCCTCCCTGTCGGAGAAACTGTCTCCGGTGGGGAATCCGGTGGCGACGATGGTGAGCTTGATCTCGTTCTCCATCTTCAGGTCTGTGACCATGCCGAAGATGATGTTGGCATCCGGGTCCACGACTCGCTGGATGACCTCGGCGGCTTCGTGAAGCTCGGAGAGCCGCAGGTCGCTGCCGCCGGTAATGTTGAACAGAACGCCACGGGCGCCTTCGATGGAAACGTCCAGCAGCGGGTTGGTTATGGCCTGCTGTGCCGCCTCTCTGGACCGATGCTCGCCCATGCCCCAGCCGATGGACATCCAGGCGGGGCCTGCGTCTCGCATGATTGCGTTGATGTCGGCGAAGTCCACGTTGATGTCGCCTGCCACGGTGACCAGTTCCGCAATGGACTGGACGCCCATGCGCAACACATCGTCGGCCATTCTGAAGGCGTTCTCCGCTGTGATCTCCTCTTCTGCGATGACGTGCAGTCGTTCGTTGGGGATCACCAGGAGGGTGTCAACGTGCTCGCGCAGTCGGGCGATGCCCTGTTCGGCGACTCTGGAGCGGCGAAGGCCTTCGAAAGCGAAGGGCCGAGTGACGATGCCGACGGTCAAAGCCCCTGTTTCTTTGGCGATTTGAGCGAGAACCGGGGACGCGCCGGTGCCGGTCCCGCCGCCCATGCCGCCTGCCACGAACACCATGTCCGCGTCGGCCACGACTTCGTAAAGGTCCTCGCGGCTCTCCTCAGCGGAGCGCGCGCCAAGTTCGGGGCTTCCACCGACGCCCTGGCCCTGGGTTAGTTGGTCGCCAATGCGCACCTTCAGGGGAACTTCGCTTCTCACGAGGGCCTGAGAGTCGGTGTTCACGACGATATAATCGACACCAGGCATAGGCTCGCGGAACATTCGCGATACAGCATTGGAGCCGCCACCGCCGACGCCAACAACTTTGATGCGAGCGACGGTTTCGTGGTCGCCTCTATAGTTGGTCATATATATTGCCCCCTTCTCTGGGTTTGTGCATTTTCAGATATTTTCAGGTTCAGATCGAAATTTGAGAAATGGTGATAGTCGAGCGGACTTATCTCGGAAACATCTTCTTGAAGAACCGGGACACGCCCCGGCTTGGTTGATCTTCGGACTCGTGATTGTTGAGGTGGTTGACCTCTTGGGGCGCGCCCTGCTGGTCGATGGCCCACAGCAGAAGGCCCACGCTGGTGGCGTACATCGGGGAGCGCAGTTCATCCGGTATCCCCGGAACATCATCAGGAGAGCCGATGCGCACGTGCCGCGTGATGGTGCGTCGAATCATGTCCTCAAGCCCGGGAAGGCTGGCCGATCCGCCAGTTAGCACCAGCCGGATATCGGCTGCCTCGCTGTAGCCAGACTCGGCCAGTTTTATGCGGATGAGCCTCACGAGCTCCTGCGCTCTCTCTCGCAATAGCTGGCTGAGGTCCCGCAGCGCAACGGTGCGATGGCTGACGCGGCCCGCTATCGGCAGAGACACATCAGCGATGGGCCGCACCGAAGTCGGGTCGGTTGTGCCGTGTTCGAGCTTCATCGCTTCGGCGGCATCGTAGGTTGTGTCGTAAGTCAGGCAGATGTCGTTGGTGAACTGGAAACCGCCGACGGGCAGGGCGGCGTTGTAAAGAACGGTGCCGTGACGGTAGATAACCATGTCGGTTGTGCCGCCACCGATGTCCACCAGGGCAACGCCGTTTTCCTTTTCCTCGTCGGTCAGCACTGCCTCCGCGCTGGCGATTGGCTCCAGCACCAGTTCGCGGATGCGCACTCCAGCCTGCTTGACGGCCTGATCGAGTTTTTCGACGAACATGGCTGCGGCTGTGACCACGTGGGTCTCAACTTTGACCTGGCTGGTGTGCATGCCCAGGGGATTCCGGATCCCCGACTGTCCGTCGAGGATGTAGTTCCTGGGCAATGCGTGCAGCACCTTGCGACCCGGCTCTGCGCTGGCCGCGGCCACTGATGTAGGCACACGGCGAATGTCGGCAGGCGTGATGACGCCACGTTTGGCGGCCCAGTCGAGCTTGTCGAGCCGGTTCTCGAAGTTCACGTGGGAACCTGTGACGCCCACGTAGGCTTCGGTGACTGTGGCTCGCGCTTCTCTTGCCGCTTCGGTCGCCGACTCCCGGATCACCGTCTGAGTTGCGCCGATGTCAGTGACGTTGCCCTTTTGGAGTCCCTGCGAAGGCACCACACTGTGGGACAGCACGCTGAAGCGGCGCCCGCCTTCTCTGCGGGCTATGATCGTGCACACCTTCGATGTGCCGACGTCTATAGCCATTATTATGTTGGGGTCCTGAATCATGCGTTGTGCTCCTGATTCGGCCTCAAAAATCCCATGAGATTCATTTTACATGCGCTGTTGGCGCATTGGAATGTCCAGAGTTTTTCGGTACTGATTTCTAATGTTTCCTACGAATTACATGCGCTCAGCGATTCGCAGCTTGGCGGTTCTTGCTCGCGGATTTGACCTTGTTTCCTCTTGAGAAGGAGTTATCACGCGTCGGTTGATAAGGCGAAGAGTCTGAGTGTGCTCGCATACGCAGATGGGAAGGCCAGGAGGGCATATGCAGACTGACGCCTCTCGGCGCATCACGGTCTTGACCACGCGGTCTTCCAGCGAGTGGTAACTGAGCGTGACCAGCCGTCCATTTGGCCCCAGAGCTTGAATGGCGCCCATAAGGCCCTTTTCCAGGTTGTCCAACTCACCGTTCACTGCGATTCGCAGCGCCTGGAAGGTTCGTGTAGCTGGATGAACTCGGCTTCGTGTTGACCAATTAACGGCATACTTCACAACATCGGCCAACTCGGTGGTTGTTGTGATGCTGCGCCGATCCACAATGGCTCTGGCGATGGCGCGGGCGCGCGGCTCCTCGCCGTACTGTCGGATAATCGTCTCAAGCTCGCGCTGCGGGTAATTGTTCACGATCTCGTGCGCGGTGAGTCCGGTCTCCGGATTGAACCGCATGTCCAGGGCGGCCTCGGTTCGGAAGCTGAATCCCCGCTCAGGCGTGTCCAACTGAAGGGAGGACACTCCCAGATCGAACAGGATGCCGTCGAACAGACGGACGCCAGTGATCTGGGAAATCTCTGAGAAGTTTGATTGCGCCAGCTCAAGGCGGTCAGCGTAGTCGGATAGCCTGCGTCGGGCGGAATCCAGAGCGGCCTGGTCCAGATCGATCCCCAGCAGGGAAACGTCCTGCCTTGCGCTCAGGATTGCCTCGGCGTGGCCGCCTTCTCCCACATTGCAGTCGATGTATGCGCCGCCGGGTCTCAGACTCAAACCCTCTACGACCTCGGCGGACATCACCGGGACGTGGAAGGCGCCTGTTACAGGTTCGTTGACCCTAGTCATGTGCTCGACGGTTGCGCTACTTGCTGAGATACTGGCATGACCACCCTCAAGGCGCCTCGCCATTAAAGTGGCGGCCCCGGTTTGACGCCCAAATGTCACCTGTGAAAGCGTTGCGCTCTCACTATGGGCAGGCAGTCCGACGATTGTGCGCTTCAGGATGTGGTCCTTATCAGTACATGTTAACATATGGGTTGGATTGCAAATGTAAATAACGCTTTAAGAGCCGCATCTGGCGCCAGTTTTTTGACTCGTTGGAATCGAGCGCCGACCGGACGATACCCCACCACGGACATGAGTGTCCCAGAATGTCCCGTGACCGCGCAAGGGATATTTGGGAACTCTTCCTCGGCATTTATCAGTTCATTTCTTAGACAAGGAGTAAACAGATTTTCAAACTGGCGATTCTGACAATCAGCGACGCGGGCTCCAAGGGCGAACGGGAAGACACCAGCGGCGACACCATCAGCAAGATCATGGCGGAGTCGGATGGTTTCGAAGAAGCCGTCCGGGAGATCGTCGCCGATGAGACAGATCTCATATCTGGCAAGTTGATCGAGTGGTGCGACGCCGGCGATATCGATCTGG
>JASLRP010000382.1 GCA_030743915.1 SAR202 cluster bacterium
GGAACCCAAGTACGGCCTTGCCGTCACTGGCGTCATAAAGCCCGGCGAACAGGTCTCCAACGCCGACGCCCGAATTGGCGACGCCCTCGTTCTGACCAAACCCCTTGGAATGGGGATCATCACGACGGCCGGCAAACAGCAAAAAATCACCGACGAGCTAATGTCTGAGGCTATCGAGATCATGGCGACGCTCAATAAGGAAGCCGCCGAGGCGATGATGCGTGTTGGCGTCAATTCATGCACAGACGTCACCGGATTCGGTCTTCTGGGCCACCTTCACGGCATGGTTGAAGCGAGTGGCGTGGGCACCAGAATTCAGTTCAGTGACATTCCGTTCCTTGACGGCGTTTTTGATCTGGTTGACTCAGGCATCGCCCCAGGCGGAACCCACCGAAACCTGCACGCCGCTGAAGCCTACACAGCCTTCGCCGACGGGCTTTACGACAACGCTCCGATATTGCTCGCCGACGCCCAGACGTCCGGCGGTCTGCTGATCTCTGTCGAGTCCGATAAACTGACTGAGTTGCTCTCAGAGCTTGAGGCTTCTGGAGTCCAGACCCGCGCCGTGATTGGTGGGATTGTGGACCAGTCCGAACTCAATGATGGTGTGCTAATCGAAGTCGGAACGTAACGCTCCGTATTCGGAGCGCAAAGGCAATACCGAATCAATCTGAATAACGCGACTTGAACCGCGGTACAAAAAACATGCCAACTACAATGCGAATCAGGGTATCCGAACTCGTCTTAAAAGCGCTCAGGGAAGCTCAATCGAAGGGCGAACTGCCCGACGCAGAGGTTGACGATCCGGCTATCGAAAGGCCGAACAACGTTGAAAACGGCGACTTCTCGTGCAGCCTGCCGCTGAAACTGGCAAGGGCAATGAGGATGAACCCACTTGCAATCGCCGATAAGATCGCAGAGGGTATACCCACAGATCATGCTTTGGAGCGTGTTTGGACAGCCAGACCCGGTTTCATCAATTTCGCCCTGAGCCAAACGTGGCTTGCCCAACAGGTCGATGTCATGATTGAAGCAGGCAACACCTTCGGACGAGGAAACTTCGGCCAGGATCAGCGTGTGCAGGTTGAGTTCGTGAGCGTCAACCCCACTGGCCCGCTGCACGTGGGTCACGTGCGAGGCGCCGTCATCGGCAGCGCGCTGGCGAACATTATGGAAGCTGCCGGATACGACGTTCAGCGAGAATACTACGTCAACGACGCCGGCAACCAGATGGAGCTATTCTACAAGACACTCCATGCCCGATATCTCCAGCAATTCGGCCATGACGCCCAGATTCCCGAAGACGGGTATCAGGGCGATTACATGATTGACCTTGCCGCCTCCATAAAAGAACAAGAAGGCGAGAGATTTCTGGGCCTCGAACCACACGAAAGCGCTCGACAGATAGGCGCCATCGGCCTTCAGCGGATGGTCGATAACATCCGGCAGAGATTGGGTCGGATGAGGGTTGAATACGACGAGTGGTTCAGCGAAGAATCGCTATTTGATTCCGGGACGTACGATTCTGCCATCAAGATCATTCAAGACGGAGGGTACTGGGAAGAACGAGAAGGGGCCAAGTGGTTCACCTCTTCGACCCTGGGCGAGGACAAAGACAATGTGATAATCCGAAGCAACGGGTCGCACACCTACTTCGCTTCCGATATCGCCTATCACTACGACAAGTTCAACAACCGCGAATTCGACCGTGTGATCAACATCTGGGGCGCCGACCATCAGGGTCACGTCAACAGAATGAAAACGGCCGTTCAGGCCCTAGGTTTCGACCCCAACCGGCTGGAAATGATGCTCTACCAGATGGTCAGTTTCAAGCGAGGGGATGAACTGGTCAGAGCCTCAAAGCGGGCTGGCAACATCATCACCATCGACGAACTTGTTGACGAAGTTGGCGTGGACGCCTGTCGGTACTTTTTCCAGTCCCGCGCCGCCGAAACTCAGATGGAATTCGACCTCGAATTGGCAAAAGAGCAATCCAACGAAAACCCAGTTTTCTACATACAGTACGCCCACGCCCGCACGGCCCAGATCTTCAAGCTGGCCGAAGAGCGCGAAATCGAGTTCGCGGACGCAGATCTGTCCCTTCTGACCCATGAAGCTGAGCTTGCGTTAATCCGCAAGATGATGGAGCTTCCCGAGCTTGTCGAGACAATGGCAAGCACGTTGGAGCCGCACCATCTTCCCCACTACGCCCAAGAGCTTGCCACCGCGTTCCATTGGTTCTACCAGCAGTGCCGGGTGGTCTCGAACGTCGAAGGCGACGAGCAACTGACGAAGGCGCGACTCAGGCTGTGCCAGGCCACCAAAGGCGTGCTTGCCAATTGTCTGGGCCTGATGAGCATGTCGGCCCCGGAACACATGTAACGCCAGGTTACGGCCTCTCTGACTCCAGATTGCCTTGCCGCTTATAGCGCTCGGTCTTCTCCACATATATGTCCCGGTAATACTTGGACAGCTCTTTGTGTCGCTCCTGGACCTCTCCGCGGACCCGGCCCGGCACGCCGTGGACGATGGAACCGTCTGGGACCTCCATATTCTCCAGAATCATGGTCGCCGACGCGATGATGCAGTCTACGCCGATGTCCACGCCATCGTTGACCGTCGCGCCGTTCCCGAGAATTGTCCTGTCCCCCACCGCCTTGGCGTGGCAGAGAACACGATGTCCGATGACCACGTCGTCTCCGATCACCACGTCTGCGTCACCATGGACCACTGAGTTATCCTGCACGCAGGTGTTCTTTCCGATCTTGATGCTTCCCATGTCGGCCCTCACCACGGACCCGGGCCAAACGCTGGAGCCTTCGCCGATCTCGACGTCGCCTACAACGTAGGCGAATTCGCTGATGAACGCTGTCGGGTGGATTTTTGGCGTTACGCCATCTAGACTTCGTATCACGTCGTTTCCCTCATTAATGTTTTGGATTCTGGATGTCGCGCTGTCATACTTTATTGCAACGACACGGATATGTGAATACCAAGGGGCAAATTGATCTCACACCAAAGCGAGCCAGCATACACGGCGGCTCTGAATGAAACGAGAACCTTGAGACGCGCATCCACGTATTGAACTAGGGGCAGTCGCTGGAAGGCGCAAATCTGCTGATGAGACTCAGAAATGAGAAATTCACAGAATTCACACCAAATCCTAACAAACACGTCACACACAAAGACTCTGAAATTGAAGATTCAGTGTCAGCCAATATGCTATTCTAACCGACAGACTAAACACTAAAAGAAGCGATTTTGTTGCAACTGCCAGCCATACACTCTCGAATAATCCTTTGGGCCTTTCCGATTTTGGCCCTTATAATCACAGCTTGTTCGGGATCAGAACCAGCCGCGCAACCGACCGTTGCGCCTGCGCCCACCGTAATCCCACCAACCGCAATTCCTCCAACTGTGACACCAGTCCCAACACCGGAGCCAACAAGCACTCCGGACCCGACAGCGACGCCCGTTCCTTCTCCGACACCCATGCCAAGGGCCACGCCGTCTCCCACGCCTGAACCTACGCCCACAGCGGCGCCATCATCCGCAGGCCTTTTCGAGTACAGCAGAGCAGTTCGCCTGTTGGAGGTCCAAGAGTTCGACCGCGCCATCGCGCAGTTCGACCTTGTGCTACGCAAGCTCCCTGATTTCGCCAGAGCGTTCTACGGCAGAGGCAAAGCGTTTTTGGGCGACGAGCGATACGATCTGGCGCTTGAGGATTTTGACAAAGCGATCGAATTGGAACCCGATTTTCCTGGAACCTACGTCGAGAGGGGCAAAGTCTACAAAGAACGTGGCAACCTTGAGGCCGCGGCCGCCGATTGGGAGACTGTCATTGAGTTGGCCGATCCGGCGCGCCACCTTGAAGAGATATTTGAAGCCGTCGAATTGATGGAGTCTATCAAGCCCTAGGCGGCTTTGCCAGGTTGGAGACGCCAAGTGTATCGATGTGGTCGGCGAAGTGCTTCTGAAGATGCAGCAAACCCTGTTGGCGCCTCGCTTTTTTGATGAACTTGCGATCAGTCGGAATCCCCACACTTTTCGCAAATCTCTCCAGCGTGCCATAGGTCGGCAATGCGCTCATTGATCGATACTCATTGAGGCACAGGTCCGATAAGCGTCGATCTTCTGCCATGACGCCAAAGCTGTGGAGGTAGGGCAGCACGACATTCATGACCATCTCGTTCGCTCTGTCACTTCCGATGTAAGGACGTTCCTCCAGCAAGCCTGCTACCCCAGAAAGCTCTTGCTGAAGAATCGCTGCCTTGAACATAGCCGCCAGCCCCACTACGGTTGACTTCGCCAAAACGCGGGCGAATCCTGAAATCCGTTGGGCCGGATGATTGTTCGGGCGCACCCGGAACAGCTTCCATGCGTGGGCTTTCAGTTTTTTGAACCTCCTTGATTTGCGAGCCAATCTCTCCAATTGGGATTTTCGCGGACCGACTTCAAGTCCCCCGAGCAACCCCGAAGCCGATATGAGCGCCGATTCTATGGCCGTGACTCGGGTTTCGTATGGGTCATCGCGGTATCGGCGAAACGTTGAATACGGCACGAGATTCGCCAGTTGACGGAACGTTTCCTGGTTCGATCTGAATCCCAGAGCCTCCATCATTGCCCGATAGAGCGCCTGATCTGGATCTTCGCCGTCTGAATGCTCCATCGTGAAGCTCTGGCTTCGAGCGGCAAATCTCTGATCGCCCAGTGTGTCGAGGATCTCGGCAAGCTCCTCAAGGTTCAGGCTCAAGATATCGTTCAATCTCGGATCAGGCAACTCGCTCGGCTCACCGGCTGTAACGATCGAGAATTCCGCCACTGGGGCTTTCGTCCCAGATTGCTGAACAGTGTCTCGGTTCGAGGAGCCATTGATCACAACATGCACCACCACGCCGTTATAGTTGGCATCGGCATGGTGGCCGTGAGAATACCAGTCACGGGCGGCGATGTGAAGCTCAATGTCCCCTACCACCCGGCGACCGTCAGAATCTTCAAGCACCGCTCCTCGAAAATCCGGCCCTGCGGCAGTGTTCTGCACTCCGGGATGCACAACGCGGTATTTGTAACCGTCTCGTGTCTCAAGAAATTCGCAGAGTCGATGGGCGCGGCTCCACAGTTCGGCAAGCCGAGCTTCATTTTTCACCGGATGTCGCGATGTATCAACAGGATTTGAGATAAGAGTCTCACAGGCGCTAAGATTGTTGTGAGTCAAGATTAGCACATATTTTCTAATTTCAGCAGTTATCGTTGCGACAGTTTGGCCCCAATCGGAGGACAGCGACGACCGTTTATCCGCAGGGATGCTACGGCTGAGCGCATGACCAATGGTCACAATTGCTGACTAGTGGGCACAAACATCGTAGAATAAAACGAACAATCCTCGGAATGATGGAGTCATGATGGCCACGGATATCGGAGTGAACAACATCACGCTCGACGGACAGAACGTCCAGATAGAGTGGAGTGACGGCCACAAGAGCGAGTGGACAGCCACGTCGCTGCGAATTAGCTGCGGATGCGCAGAATGCGTCGAGGAGTGGAGCCGGAGACAGCTTCTGGACCCGCTGTCTGTGCCAATGGACCTGAGGGCGGAAGACTATCTGATGATTGGTAGGTACGCCGTGCAATTCCTGTGGGGCGATGGACACTCCACAGGGATATACCCTTTCGATGTTCTTCGGAGCCTGTGCATGTGCGACCAGTGCAAGGCGGAGCAAGAAGATGAGTAAACTTCCGAAGGCGATGCTCATTGACCTGGACGACACAATCCTTGCCTACGACAAGCTGTCGAGGCCAATTTGGTTGAGCGTGTGCCAGAATCACGCCGAAGAACTTCCAAACGTCACCCCGGAACAATTGGTAGAAGCGATCGACGAGTATCGAAAATGGTACTGGTCCGACCCTACCCGTCACCGCAGAGCAAGGCTTAACCTGGGCAACGTGCGCGGTGATGTGGTTGAGGGTGGATTCGAACGTCTTGGTATCAAAGCCGCGGAATTGGCGCTGAAAATGGGTAATGAATACGCCAAGAGGCGCGAGCAGGCGGTGGCTCCATTCCCGGGCGCGATTGACGCACTGGTGGCGTTGAAAGACCTGGGAATGCGCATGGCGATGGTCACCAATGGCAGCTCCGAGACACAGCGGGCGAAGATCAACCGATGGGACCTGGAACAGTATTTCGACTTCATTCTCGTTGAGGGCGAGTTCGGGAAAGGAAAACCTGAACCCGATGTGTATCGCCACGCCATGAAAACGCTCGATTCTCAACCCTCCAACACCTGGATGGTGGGCGACAACCTGGAATGGGAGGTCGCCGCCCCTCAACGCATGGGTATCACCGGAGTGTGGCACGATTGGAGAGGTCGTGGTCTGCCAAAAGGCGCCTCAATCAAGCCAGACAGGATTATCACCTCGTTGCAGGAACTGCTCCAGTTGCCCCTGGAGTGACCCTGGAAGTTCAGGGCTAAAACGTCAATGAAACCTTGAGCGCTCCGTCCTCTCGGGAAGATGCCAGGTCGAAGGCGTCCTGCAC
>JASLRP010000383.1 GCA_030743915.1 SAR202 cluster bacterium
TTTCCACCCAGCCTGATTCCGATGGACTGTACCTGGAAGGGACTACTGTGGTTCTTCAGGCATTCAACTTACCCGGCCCTATATGCGGCCCCATTCCGTTGTGGAGATTTTCGCATTGGTCTTCCACGGTTGTTCAGAGTCGGGAACTGGCAGTCCAGATACGGATGGAGCAGGACACCGATGTCGTGGCCGTGTTTCAACAGACCGTTTTGCCTGAGTGTCCTACACCCGCCCCGATTCCAACGGTCGCTCAGACCCCTACTCCGGCCAGTGCACTGCCCGATTTGAGGATTCATAGTATCGGCTTCACGTATCAAGCGTGGAAATGCAAATCTTCTCCTTGGTCTCCTCGGCCCCTCAGCCTGAGGGTCGTTGTGAGAAACCATGGGGCCGGTGATGCAGGAGTGTTCACTGTCCAGATGAATGACAAGCGATCGACTGTTCACGAAGGGCTGGAAGCCGGAGAATGGGTGGACGTGGAGTTTGACGTCAATGTTCCTGGCTCATACTCTGCGATTGTGGACGTCGACGATCAGGTGATTGAGAGCATCGAGCGGGATAATGAGGCTGTGCCGCGAGAGGTTTTCCCTCTGACAGGAACGCCAATTCCGGCCTGCACACCCACAGCTGTTGCTGAAACAACTCCAACACCATCCCAAACTCAGCCCTTCACGCCCTCACCACCGACGATCACGCCTGTCGCCCTGACCGTCACGCCTGTTCCACCGACCATCGCGCCGGTCACTCCGGTCATTGGTGAAACTGAGGAGCAACAGTCTTTGGATGAACCGGCATCGGCAGGAGCGTGTTCTCGCCCTGTTGCTCACGTCTCGAAAGCAACAGGAGTGGCGCACCTTGTGCTCATGTTGCTTCCGGTGATTGGTTTGGTAGGATACCGACGAATATGCGTCTACTGAACTTCACTACTCGATGCGAACAGTGTTTCAAATCGAAGTGGGAATGCAACAAGGCAGTTTCACTCTGCTGCGAACAAGAAAATCCGTTGGGAGATTGATCCTTCAACAGTCCTGGCGGAAAAACCTCCCAACGGTTCAATTCCGATTGCTGACGCTCGGGCTTACCCCCCAGGAGCAGGCTCCGGCGAGGGTGTGGGACCGGATGATGGCAACGGCGACGCTGACGGCGGCGGCTCCGTTGGCGGCGTGTTCCAGATCTGCTCCAGAACATCGGACTCCACCGTCTCGTGGTCGATGAGGTACTTGGATAGCTGAGTCAGCTTCGCCATGTTTTCGTTTATGGCCTTCTGGGCCACTTCGTAGGCGTGGTTTATGATCTCGTGGATCTCCTCGTCAATGGCTTCAGCTACGTTATTGCTATAGTCCCTCTGCTCGGATATCTCCCGGCCAAGGAACACCATCTCTTCGCGCTTGCCGAAGGTTCTAGGTCCCAGTTTTTCGCTCATGCCGTAGCGGGTCACCATTGTCTGGGCGATGTTGGTCGCCTGCTCAAGGTCATTGCTCGCTCCGGTGGTAATCTCATTGAACACCACCTCTTCGGCCACGCGGCCTCCCAGGGCGGCGGCCAGCATGTCCTCGAACTGGTTCTTGGTCCACATCTGGCGGTCTTCTTCAGGCAGGTATCGCGTGTGGCCTCCGGTTTGGCCTCTGGCCACGATGGTCACTTTGAATGGCTTGTCCGCGTGAGGCAGAACGTGGGCGACCAAGGCATGGCCAGCCTCGTGATAGGCGGTCATTTCCTTATCGCGGTCGCTGACGCGTCGGCTCTTGCGCTGAGGGCCAGCGATCACCCGGTCCACCGACTCGAAGAACTCCGGCTGACCGATCTCTTTCTGGTTTCTCCGAGCCGCCAGAATTGCCGACTCGTTTACCAGGTTGGCAAGGTCCGCGCCGCTGAATCCCACGGTCTGTCGGGCGACACTCTCCAGGTTCACATCGGCGCTCAGAGGTTTGCCTTTCGCATGGACTTCGAGGATCTGCTTGCGCCCTGCGACGTCCGGATTGTCCAACGTCACCTTGCGGTCGAAACGTCCGGGCCTCAACAGAGCCGGGTCCAGGATGTCGGGGCGGTTGGTCGCCGCCAGGACGATCACGTTGGTCCCAGCCTCGAACCCGTCCATCTCCACAAGAATCTGGTTCAAAGTCTGCTCGCGCTCATCGTGGCCTCCGCCGAGTCCCGCTCCGCGATGCCGTCCCACCGCGTCGATCTCGTCTACGAAAACGATACAAGGAGCGTTGCGCTTGGCCTGATCGAACAGGTCTCTAACGCGACTGGCTCCCACACCGACGAACATCTCCACGAATTCAGAGCCGGAGATAGAGAAGAAAGGCACGCCCGCCTCACCTGAAACGGCTCTGGCCATCAGGGTTTTGCCTGTGCCCGGAGGGCCGATCAAAAGCACGCCCTTGGGTATCTTCGCTCCCAGGGCAAGGAACCGCTCGGGGAACTTGAGGAACTCAACGACCTCCTGAAGCTCCTCTTTGGCCTCTGCGACCCCTGCAACGTCGTCGAAGCTGACCGACGGGCTGTTGCCCATAGCCACCCTCGCCCGACTTTTGCCAAAGCTGAACGTCTGGTTTGAGCCACCTTGCGCCTGTCGCATCATGAACAACAGCACTGCGCCGAAGAAGATCAGCGGCAGGAAGTTGAACAAAATGCCGATGACACTGGAAAGGCCACTGGAGCCTTTTACAGATATCTCCACGTTGGTGGTCACCGGGTCAACGCCCGATCGTTCCAGAATTTCAACGATGCTGGCCCCTTCCTCCTTGCGCGAGGTGAGGGACTCGCCGCTGACCGTTTGGATACTGAGGTTGTCGCCTCGGACCTCAATGGCAGCCACGTCTCCACGGGCGGTTAACGCCACGACCTCGTTGATGGAGATCTCCTGTGAACCGCCAAGAGGCTGGGAGAACAGGGTGAAGAAGATTGCAATTACTGCGACTATTATCAGAAGGTAGATGAAGCTGTTGCGCATCCAGCGAGAGCTCATGGTGTCTCCAGAGGGATTTTCATATCTGTCGCAGGCGGACTGCGATTGACCGAATTTTCCTGGTTGCCCTTCAACGCATGGGGAAGAGAGAGGAGGACTGCGTCGTAAGGGTCTTCAATTAGCATGATGACTCTATCTCAATAGTAGATGCCATCCGTCTCATATTACACTACGATATGGAAGCGGGCAAAGTTTCGTTTTGACGCTGTATCCAGCGATGAATATAATTAGCGTGACTGCCGAGCGCATCAGCGGCATCCGTGGCGCCTTCGTCGGCATCTGAAACTTGGACCAACCTCCTGTTAGGAAATGGACACCTCCGGCTATCCTCAAACCGGCTTGGAGCATTCGATACATGGCAGATAACGGAAATAGATCGACAGCCACCGATACTCAACACGGCAATATGAACCTTGGCGATGAGAATCTGCTGGCGATGTATCGACAGATGATCCTCTGCCGCACCCTGGACGAACGCATCTGGATGCTGAATCGACAGGGAAAGGCTGCCATCGTCGCCTCGGCCCAGGGCCACGAGGCGGCGCAGATAGGCAGCGCCTGGGCTATGCGCAAGGGAACCGATCAGTTTTATATCTACTACCGAGACCTGGCAACGCTGCTGGTTCTCGGAATGACTCCGGCAGAGATCATGTCTGGATTCCTCGCCAAGGAAGGGGAGCCCCTCAGCGGCGCCCGGCAGTTCCCGACCCACGGGGCCTACCCTGAATACGGAATCATCAATCTGTCCAATGTGGTCGCCACCCACATCCCTCAGGCGGTGGGCGCGGCCCTGGCCGCTCGGATGCAGGGCCAGGACACCGTCGTCATCACTCACTTCGGCGACGGGGCCTCCAGCATGGGAGAGGTCCACGAAGCCATGAACTTCGCGTCAGTTCACAAGCTGCCGGTCATCTTCTTCTGCGAGAACAACAAGTACGCCATTTCTGTCCCTCTCGCAAAACAGATGGCGGTGGAAAGTGTCGCCAGCCGCGCTCAAGGCTACGGCATGCCCGGTTTCGAGGTGGACGGATGCGATATCGTGGCAGTGTACGAGGCGACCACTGAGGCCGCCAATCGCGCTCGCAGAGGTGAAGGCCCCACCCTCATCGAGGCCAGCGTCGAGCGTTACCTGCCCCACACCAGCGACGATGACGACACTCGATATCGCGCTCCAGAGGAGATCGAAGAGGCCCGCAAGCGCGACCCTGTGAAGATTCTCGCGGAACAGCTGCAACAGATCGGCGCCCTGTCCGACGACCTGGACAAGGAAATCCACCTGGAAGCCCGCAAGGCAGTGGACGAAGCGACCGATCAGGTAGACTCGGCTCCCTACCCTGGCATTGAAGATTTTTATGAACATGTTTACGCGCCATAGTGTGAAACGAGCGAATAGAGACCACAGAGTTGAAATCTCGCCATTCTGAGTCGAGGCGAAGAATCTGGTCGTCCTCGAGACAATCGCCAAGCTGCCCGCGACCAGATGCTTCACTCCATTCAGCACGGCAACTGGGAAATTGATTAACGATATGATTAGCGAGGCAGGAGGTGCGCCATAGCGGTCAAGACAGTGCTTGAAGCGGTGCGCGACGCCATGCGCGAGGAATTGCAGCGTGACGAGCGGGTGTTCGTCATGGGCGAGGACATTGGAGCGCGGGGCGGAGTGTTTCTGGCAACCGAGGGCTTCCTTGAAGAGTTCGGCGAGCAGAGGATCATCGACACGCCTCTGGCCGAGGCATCTATTGCTGCCATCGCCATCGGCGCGGCTGTTCACGGCATGCGCCCCATCGCGGAAATCGAGTTCGCCGACTTCATCTGGCCCACCATCAATCAGATCGTCGGAGAGGCGTCGAAGGTCCGCTACGGCACCAACGGCAAGCTGCACGTCCCGATGGTCCTGCGCGCCCCCCAGGGCGGAGGAGTCCGGGGAGCGCTCTACCACTCCCAGAGTGTCGAGGCGCTGTTCGCCCACACTCCCGGCCTCAAAGTCGTGAACCCGGCGACTCCGTATGACGCCAAGGGCCTGCTCAAAACGGCCATCAGAGACGATGACCCCGTCATATTTCTCGAACACAAGCGCACATACCGCCTGGTCCGAGGCGAGGTGCCTGATGAGGAGTACACCATCCCGTTGTCCAGCGCCGACGTGAAGCTGGAGGGCGGAGACCTGAGCGTCGTCACCTACGGGCTGATGGTCCACCATTGCCTGGAGGCGGCCCAAACTCTGGCCGACGAAGGGGTGAGCGTCGAGGTTGTCGATCTGCGCACCCTGCGCCCTCTGGACTCAGAGACAATTCTGGAATC
This sequence comes from SAR202 cluster bacterium, assembly GCA_030743915.1. Taxonomy (GTDB): domain Bacteria; phylum Chloroflexota; class Dehalococcoidia; order Lucifugimonadales; family UBA1123; genus UBA1123. Next base: position 5,273 of record JASLRP010000383.1, read on the forward strand.
TGTCCGAAAGACCGGCAAGGCGCTGATCGTCCATGAAGACAACAAGGCCGGAGGCATCGGCGGCGAGGTCGCCAGCATCATCGGCGAGGAGGCTTTCGAGTACCTCGACGGCCCCGTCACCAGACTGGCAGGCCCGGAGGTCCCGGCCATGCCCTTCAGCCCCGCGATGGAGGCCGAGTACATGCTGGACTCGGACAAGATAGCCAACGCCATGCGAAAGCTGGCGGCGTATTGATCTTTTTGTATATCACCAATCGTGGTTGCGTTACGTGGCGTCAGCAGAAAGCTATCTCATCAACGCCATGCTGAACCGAGTGAATCATCTGGTCGCAGAAGACACATCGTTTCCTTCGCTGAAATCAGATTCTTCGTTTGCGAACTCAGAATGGCGAGCTAATAGTAGGATCAAACACAAATATGAAGATTGAACTGCCCCAGGTTGGAGAGTCGGTCACCGAGGGCGTGATCGGCAAATGGCTCAAGCAGATTGGCGATCGTGTCGAAAAGTTCGACCCGCTGGTCGAGGTCGTAACCGACAAGGTGAATATGGAGATGCCCTCTCCAGTCACCGGGACGCTGACCTCCATAATCGCGACTGAGGGCGAGACAGTGCCTATGGGCGGGTTGATCGCGGAGATCGAGATAGAAGGTGAAGAGCCAGCGTCAGTCGCGACTGCTCCAGCCGATGAGCCTCAACCCTCAGTCGTCAATCGCACCGGAGAATTGTTGAAAGACGTGGCGCCCGTGGGGCCAACCGGCGGTGTCCTGCACATGGAGTCTGACACGCCAGCCCCGTCTGGCCGCAAACGATACTCACCCGCCGTTTTGAGATTAGCGGACGAACACGACATCGACCTCTCGCGTATCGAGGGGACCGGCATGAACGGACGCATCACCCGCAAGGACGTTCAACAGGCAATCGACCAGGGAATCGCAGCCCCAGGACCCGCGCCAGTTGCGCCCCAGACTCCGACCGCGCCCTCTGCTCCTGGCACTGATGAGGAGCGAGTCCCCCTGACGCCCATCCGTCGCCTGATCGCCGAGAACATGGTCAAGAGCGCAACCCTGATTCCCCAGGCGTGGACCACGGTCGAAGTGGACGTCTCCGGACTCATCCAGCGACGGCAGGCGGTGAGGACCGAATTCCAGGAACGCGAGGGCATCAACATCACCTACCTGCCCTTCGTCATCAAGGCATTGGCAGAGTCGCTGAAGGAGAACCCGTTGCTCAACTCATCGTGGGGCGGTGACTCGATCATCCTGAAGAAGCGAATCAACATCGGCGTCGCGATGGCGACCTCCGAGGGCCTGATGGTCCCGGTTATTCACGACGCCGACACCCTGAGCATCGCCGGACTCGCCAAGCGAGTCCGCGACCTCACAGAACGCGCCCGCCAGGGCAAACTCCGGTTGGAGGATGTCCAGGGCGGCACGTTCACCGCCAACAACACCGGCGTGCTGGGTTCTGTGGAATCGAAACCTCTGGTCAACTATCCCCAGGCCGCGATAATGACCACCGAGGCCATCGTCAAACGTCCCGTCGTGATAAACGACGCAATAGCCATCCGCTCGATGATGAACCTGTGCATGTCCTTCGACCACCGAATCATGGACGGCGCCGAGGCCAGCGGTTTCATCAACGCCGTCAAAGCCCGACTGGAAGCCATCGACGCCGACACTGGCGTGTATTAGCGCCAGCACGATGCCCGAATGCGCCGTCGCGAGGCTCGGAGTCGTCCCCTACCAGCAGGCGTGGGACATTCAACGGCGAATCCACATGGAAGTCGCGAGCGGCGAACGCAACGACACCCTGCTCCTGTTGGAGCATCCCCACGTGTACACACTGGGCCGTCGAGGCCAAGACTCCGACATCCTGGTGGACGAGGCTCGTCTCGCCGAGATCGGCGCGGAAGTTCACCACGTCGACAGGGGCGGCGAGGTCACGTACCACGGCCCCGGTCAACTGGTGGGGTATCCGATCTTGAATCTGCGGCGCATGGGCGGTGGCCCACTGAAGTATGTACGAACGCTGGAGCAGACGCTGATCGCCACCCTCTTCGAATTCGCCATTGAGGCCGACAGTGAGGACAGGCCCACCGGAGTCTGGATCGGCGAGTCAAAAATCGCCGCAATCGGAGTCAAGGTCAGTCGCGGAGTGACCACCCACGGATTCGCGCTGAACGTTGACCCTGACCTGTCCTACCTCGACCACATCATCGCCTGCGGTATGCCAGAAGTCGCCGCGACCTCAGTGTCCAAGGAGTTGGGTCATCGCGTTTCTGTGGATGATGTGATTTCGGCGTTCGTGCCTCGGTTTTCGGAGACGTTCGGACTGGACGTTGCGTGGAACGCTCCAACATCAATCACCTCTGGTGTTGTTGACACTCCCCTGCCTGGATAGTACGCTTCAACCGCCGCGCAACCGGGTCAAGTCATTCATCATTTCTCAGGAATAAGCTCAGGTGGCGCGACGTATCATGCCAATCAATGACGGGGAGGTTATTTCGATGGCTTATGAAGGGATGATCGCGGAAAGTATCCGCCTTAATGGACACAACGGAGATCAGATTGACGGCTACCTGGCCCGACCTCTGGGCGCAGGCCCTTATCCTGGCGTGGTGCTAATTCATCACATGCCCGGATGGGACGAAGCCACCAAGGAAATGGCCCGAAAGCTAGCCTACAATGGCTACATCTGCATATCTCCCAGCCTGCACCATCGGGTTGACGCTGGCAGTATTGACGATGTGGTGGCGCGGGTCCGCACCGAGGGCGGCAATCCTGACGCTCAGATCGTCGGCGATGTGGCAGGCTCCATCACCCATCTGGAATCTCTGCCCTACTACAGCGGCAAGGTCGGGACCATCGGGTTCTGCTCAGGCGGTCGGCAGGTGGTAATCGTGGCCTCCAAGCTGAACTTCGACGCCGCCGTTGACTGCTGGGGAGGCCGCGTGGTCATGAAGCCAGCCGACATCACCGAGCGCATGCCCGTGGCGCCCATCGACATGACCGACGACCTGAACGCTCCTCTGTTGGGAATCTTCGGCCTGGACGATATGTCCCCTTCACCGGAGGAGGTTGACCAGCACGAAGCCGCGTTGAAAGCCGCGGGCAAGACTTACGAGTTCCATCGGTACGAGGGCGCGGGCCACAGCTTCTTCGCCGTGGACCGTCCTGCGTACCGTCCAGAGCAGGCCACCGACGCCTGGCGCAAAGTATTCGCCTGGTACGACAAATACCTCAGCTAATTATTTCTGGCGGTATATGGGACAACCGTCGCCATACCCGCGACCAGATTCTTCGACTCCGGCCTCAAAATTGCGATCATCCTGACACCTGAAAACCTGATACCCCAAAACCTAAACCTGGAGGACACACATGTGCACATACATTACTGAGAAAGCGGAGATCGTTGGCAGCGGCAAGGGCCAAAAGGGCTGGTTCCCGGTGACCGAGGCCAGGGTCTATTACGACCACCCCTTCTACCATCCGGCAGACCATACGCTAAACATCGACCTGATCAACCAGAGCATGGGCCTGGACGCTCGCGTTGCCGTGGAACTCAGCGAGGATTCGGCGCGGGCGCTGGTCAAGGCCATCAACGCCGCCCTGGAAACCGGAGAGTTTCTACACGCGGCAGACTGATTCGTTTTTCGTCAGCATGGTGGGCGTGTCTGAGATAGATACGCCTGCCATGCTGAGCCAAAGCGAAGCATCTGGTCGTCGGAAATCGAGTCGCTGTATCTGTTATGGTCAGATTAGCTGGCGGCTGAAAACCTCGCTAAGGGTACCGGTACTCCCGAATCCCTTTCAGAAGCCACCAGATGAGCAGGACGACGACCACTCCGACGACGCCGCCCAATATCAGCGTGTTTCCGGCGCCTATCTGCTCGGACATGAACCCGACTTCGAAGGTGCCCAGGTTGTTGGCGCTCATGGCAGAGACTGAGGAAAAGCTCACGGCGCGGCCACGCATGTTGTCTGGAGTGGTCAACTGCACAGTTGTCTGTCGGGTCGTCATGCCTATGGCATCCGCCGCTCCCAGTCCGATGATGATAACCGTCGCGACCCACAGCGAGGTGTTCAGTCCAAAGGCGATTAGCAGCACAGCATAGACCAGCGTCGCGTAGACCACCAGCATACCTTTGGCCCGGAAGTTCGCCAGGAACAACACTGCGAATGTTCCGGCGACTCCGCCGAAGGAGTTCGCCGCGTTCAGAACGCCCACCGCTCCGGCTCCGGCCTTGAACAGTTTGTCCACAATCAGCGGCAGGATCAGTCGATAGAAGCTGACTATGGTCACACCCACATCCATTAGATACAATCCGGGCAGTATCGGGTGGGATTTTACGAACAGGAACCCCTCCCACATCCGACGGAGCATCGGCGCCTCGTTGCCGCTGTCGTCGGCGACGCCGGACGTTCTTATGAACAGCGGCAAAGCCGCCGCGGGCAATGCCGAGATCGCCGCAATTGCGAAGGTCGTCGTCGGTCCGAACGTGGTCATTACCAGCGCAAACGCCAGAGGCGCAAGGATTGCGCCCACTTGGAAAGTCGCAGTGTTGGATGTGACGGCGTGCATCAGGTGGGTCCTGGGCACCAAGTTGGCCGTGATTGCGGACCGCGCAGGGCCGCCCAGGACGCTGGTGATACCCAGGATCGCCGTGACCGCGTAGATGTGCCACGGTCTCAGGTTGCCCGTTGCCATCAACCCAGTTAGGATAACCAGGAAAACGAAACTGAAGGACTGGGTGAATGCGATCAGCTTTTTGCGGTCTAACTGGTCTGCCAACGCGCCGCCGAACAGAATTCCCGGTAGCTGCACGGCCAACTGGACTACACCCAGAAGTCCCAGTTGAACGCCTGAGCCGGTTTCTTCGTACAGCCACACGCCGGCCACCAGCAGCCGCATCTGCATGGTGATCAGGGACGCCACCGAGGAGAACCACAACATGCGATAGTCCCTGAAAGCAAAGGCTGACCACGGCTTCAGTTGAGGCTGAGGGGATGTTTCTTCGCTCGGCGGTCCGTCATCGGCTGGCTTCTCGCCAGTGTCTTCTACTGCCACAGAGAAGAATTTGCCGAGAGAATGTGAATCAGGAGTCTGGAATCAGTCTTCATCAAATCGAGGAAATTATACACCATATGTAAAAAGTTCAGCGAGAGGTCTATGACGCTCAGAAGCAAATGGAAAATCAGCAAAGAAGAAGTGGTCGCCCAGAATGGAGCGGTGACCTCCATGCAGCCCCAGTCCGCCGAGGCCGGACTCGCCATTCTCCAGGCTGGCGGCAACGCCATGGACGCGGCGGTGGCAATGGGGTTCTGCAACGTCGTGCTTGAGCCGTACATGGCGACCATCGGCGGCATGGGTTATATGCTGGTTCACGTCGCCTCCGAGGGCAAGACCTACGCCATCGACTTCAACGGCCGCGCGCCCAGAAACGCCAGCCCGGAGATGTACAACACCATTGGCCCCGCTCCGGCCGGCGGCATCCACTTGTTCGACGTGGAGGGCGAGACCAACCGCGAAGGCCCGCTCTCGGTCACCGTGCCTGCAACATGCGCGGGCCTTTGCGAAGTCCATGAAAGGTTCGGCGTTTTGCCTTTGGAGCAGGTGCTAGAGCCGTCCATCCAACTGGCGTCCGATGGGTTCGAGGCCAACTGGTACCTGACCCTCTACGCCGCCAACAGCATGGACGCTTTCAGCCGCGATCCATACCTCGGCAGTATGTGGCTTCCCAATGGGCGGCCTCCTCGCAGTTCTCCCAAGCCGGGTGAAAAGGTCATCCAGCGAGAGTTGGGAGACCTCCTCCGAAAAATCGCGACCCAGGGCCGGGCGGCCATGTACGACGGCGAGGTCGCCGACGCCATAGACTCATTCATGCGCGATAACGGAGGCGTCCTCACAAAACAGGACCTGACAGATTATCAGCCGGTGGTCTCCGATCCTCTATCCGTGCCCTACGCCGGCCACGAGGTCAAAGCCGTGCCCACCCCCAGCGGAGGGGTCACCAACCTCCAGACATTCAGAATCCTCGAACAACTGGGATTCAGCTCCATGAAGCACAACTCGGTTGAGTATCTGCACACCTTCATTCAAGCCGCCAGGCACGCGTTTGGCGACCGATTCCGCTACCTGGGAGACTGGGAGTATTCTGAAGTTCCGCTAGAGGGTATGTTGTCCGTCGAATACGCTCGGGAAATCTCCGATCTGGTCAGGGCGTCAGAACGGGCCGACGTGGGCCTTGATTACGACGGCGAGCCGTGGGGAGCCTACCTGGACCGCGAACTCCACGACCCGTGGAGGCATCAGAGCCGCATGGCCCAATCGCCAGTTCCCGTTCCCGCGATGGACCAGAATAACGAAGACACAACCCAGATCAACGTGGTGGACAAAGACCGAAACGCCGTCTCCTGCACTCACACCGGAGTGTTCACGGCGGGCGCGAACCCGCCATCGACAGGGGTCTATCTGGTAGGCGGCATGGCCTGGTTCCTGCCTCAGGGAGGCTACGCCAACTCGGTGGCAGGATGGAAACGCCCGCTGAACAACATGGCTCCGGTTATGGTGTTCCGTGGAGGCCGTCCCGTCCTGTGCCAGGGAGCGCCCGGCGCGCGCCGCATCATGAACCGCGGAATGCAGGTCGTATCCAACGTGGTCGCCTTCGGCATGTCGCCTCAAGAGGCGCTGGTTACCCCCACCGTGGACGCCAGCGGACGAGACACAATGGTAGATTCCCGACTGCCCGACTCCACAATCCAGGGTCTGATTGACCTGGGGCACCGGGTCCAGGTTGTGGAAGAAGAGCCAGGGATGGGCGGCAATTTCTCCCGCCCATCTGCCATCAAAATCGACTACCAGCGAGGCGTCCTGTACGCAGGAGTGGACGCCTTCAGGCCCGCCATCGCAATGGGGTACTAAGCTCTATCCCTGGGTAGGGACCACTCCCATCTGCTGCATCAAGCCGAGAGTGTCCAAAGCGTCCCACTCTTCGGCATTCTTGCCGTCCACAATCTTCATCATGTTCGTGCCGCGGACCGATAGCTCGGCCCCGTTGGCAGGCACGCCCTGGAACTCGTTCTGAAAAGTCCCGTGAAGGACGAACCGGGTGACCACAATGTCTCCCTCAGCAACCTGCTCCTCCAGGTCAAAGCTGAGGTCGGGGCACGCGGCGAGAAGACCTTGCTGAGCGCCGATGTGCGCGTCCGGCTCCAGAGGAACTGGGGCCAGCGGGAAGTGGAACAGGTGACCGTCCGCCATATTCGCGCGTTGTTCATCAAAGTTTCCAGACACGAAATTATCGAACCACTGTCGAGCAAACGCTTTGTTTTCTTCTGACATTTCACCACCTCAATGTTAGATTTAAGGCATTGTATGTCGAGGTTATTCATGCGTCAATCGGTGAGATTGCGCGCATGAATTTCTCAAGGCGAAAGCGCTTGCGGGATCTGTCTGAAAAACGTCTTCGGCCGGTTGGGCCATCGCAAATGCATCCTCCCCAATTCCTGATTGTGCTTTGTTGCTTGCTGACAGATGCCAATCGATTCTTACCATAGGCCCTTCCCCAGAAACCACCACGAGATTCTTCACGGACGCAGCGGACATCGAGATCAGATTCACCAAGACTGACCTGGCCGGTGTAATTGGCCTCATTTTGCAGCTTGATGGCGGCGCGTTCT